>JBJOJF010000136.1:0-6924 GCA_046046735.1 Pseudomonadota bacterium | reverse complement strand
TTGGATACGCTGGCATTACCGACCTTGATGTTAACCAAGTACAAATGTGGCTTGGAGATGTGTGGGTAGCAAAGAATGGTGGCCGCAACCCGGATTACCAAGAGGTTGACGGACAAAGAGTCATGCAGGCTCCAGAAATTACCATCAAGATTGATTTGGGTCGTGGATCAGCGCAGCAAACGATGTGGACTTGCGACTTATCGCATGACTACGTTTCCATTAATGCTGATTACCGCTCATAGGAACGCGTTACATGAATGAAAAATTGGAGCAACTCCTCAGTCATCTCGAAACTTTTCTACCGAAACAGTTAACAGATGAGCAATGGAAATCTTCCACCGCATTTAGATGGCGTCGTCGCGATAGTATTTTTGGCAGCATCGGTTTTTTGCAGCCAGTAAAGCATGTTGCCGATATTACCTTTGAGGATTTACAAAATATTGATCGTCAACGCGATGCAATACGAGACAACACCAAAAATTTTATTCAGAAGAAACCAGCGAATAATATTTTATTAACCGGTGCACGCGGTACTGGTAAGTCTTCCTTGATTAAAGCGAGTTTGCATGAGTTTGCCAGTCAAGGTTTGCGCTTAGTTGAAGTTGAAAAAGAGCATTTAGCGGATTTAGCGGATATCACTGAGCTATTGGCTGATCGTCCAGAGCGATTCATTATTTTCTGTGATGACCTTTCTTTTGAGGACGGGGAATCTGGATATAAGGCAATGAAGTCTGCCTTAGATGGATCAGTCTCTGCCCAGGTCGATAATATTTTGATTTACGCTACTTCTAATCGACGCCACCTTTTGCCCGAGTATATGAAGGACAACGAGGGCTATGTTCATGGTGATGATGGAGAAATTCATCCGGGAGAAGTAGTTGAAGAAAAAATCTCCTTATCAGAGCGTTTTGGTTTGTGGCTATCTTTCTATCCGCCTAAGCAAGATGAGTATCTTGTGATTGTTGCCCATTGGTTGCGCCATTTCGGTTTAAGTGATGCTCAAATTGAGGCTGCGCGCGCAGAAGCGTTAGTGTGGGCATTGGAACGAGGCTCACGCTCTGGACGAGTTGCTTGGCAATTTGCTAAGCACTGGGCTGGCTCACATAGTTAGTCATTTCAACTTCATGAGCAATCAAGATCGTCCGGTTACAGAAGTCGCTGCAGGTATCTTGCTGGATACTGAGGGGCGCTATCTTTTGGGTCAGCGCCCAGAGGGCAAGCCCTATGCAGGCTATTGGGAAGTGCCAGGCGGAAAAATTGAAGTAGGTGAAACAGTATTCGATGCATTAAAGCGTGAGCTGCAAGAAGAGCTTGGTATCGATATTGAATCTAGTGAAGAGCTAGTAGTTCTGGAGCATGACTATCCACATGCTTACGTTCGCTTGCATGTCAGCATCATCAGAAAGTGGTCTGGAATTCCTCAGGGATGTGAAGGTCAAGCGCTGTCTTGGGAATCGCTTGAGAATCTTAAACCAAGCGTAGAGCCTTTATTGCCAGCTGCTTGGCCAATGCTAGAGAGGCTCCAGCTCTTAAAGGTTTAAAGCTGACAAAGAGTAAGTCTGAATGGCACGTCGACATTGACGAGTTGCGGTTTTTTATCTCGATCTGTTTTTAGAAAGCGAATCGATAAAAGATATTTATTGGCGCTGATCTCGGAGAAGAGAGAGTCATCTTCCACTGTAATTCGCATCAGTTGATACACTTTTCCTGATGGTGCTTGCTGGAAAGATCCTTGATGCGCTACTACATCTTTCGCTTCACCAGACTGACGCAGCAAGCGCAAAAATATTTGACAAGCTTCATGCCAAGGCAATAGTGGTGCTACATAATTTTCAAGTAGTTCTCTGCGCTGATTAGATGGACTATTTTTCCAGGCATAGTAGCTAGGCAAATCAATTGGACTAGTTCCGCCTGGAATATTTAAGCGAGTGCGAATCGCATTGAGCCATTCGCTTTCAGTAATTGCAGAATTTGGCTTGCCCATAGATTGATTGATATTCAATGCTGCTTTATCAATTTCTGAGAGCGTTTGTAGAAGCGCTTCTTGATCAACCTTTTGGGATGTCTTTAATCCATTTAAGGCATATTTCTGACGCTCAAATTCTTTGAGCAATAAAGATTTGATATCTCCACGAGATCCAATATCACCTAGGTCAAACAATATTGAGATAGCGTTGTGATGAAGTTCGGGATCGTCTGATCGAAGGAAGTGATTGAAGCGGGCGAACAAATACTCCAGCCGAAGCATGCTTCGAACTAATTCATTGAAGGGGTATTCGTAGACAATCACAAGCCTATATTCTATGACGAACTACGGGGTGCTTTCCCAATTTTGAGTAATTTCTGGTGCAGGCTTAAAACCTCTGGTTCTAGGGACTCTAGCGTGTTCTGATTTTCAATCACTGCATCTGCTGCCGCTAAGCGTGATTCACGGCTGGCCTGAGCTTTTAGGATATTTTCCACCTCAGAGCGACCCATATTATTGCGGTGCATCACTCTCGCTATCTGGGTTTCTTCTGGGCAGTCCACCACAACCAAGTAATCGATCAAACTACGCCATGACCCGGACTCAATTAGCAAGGGAACCACAAATAGAAGGTATGGAACCCCTGTTTTTGAGATCGCTAGGGCCTGCCTTGCAGTTTCTATCTTTATTAAGGGGTGGGTGATTTCCTCAAGTAATCGTCTGGATTGGGGATCTTCAAAGACTAAGGAGCGCATTTTTGAGCGATTGAGGGAGCCATCTGAATGAATAAAGTCCGAGCCAAATGCCTTTTCAATGCCAAGAATCGCGCTACCACCTGGAGCGGTTATTTGATGGGCAATCAAATCGGTGTCAACAACACCGGCACCCAGTTGGCTGAGCTGGTCACTAACAGCGGTTTTCCCAGAGCCAATTCCCCCTGTTAAGCCAACGAGGGGGAGAGTGCCTTTTAATGAGGCTAGATCAGCCTGGGTAGAACCAGGGTTGGAATGATTTGGGGCCATAACAACTCAATGATGCCAGCAATGGCTAAAAAAGGTCCAAATGGAAAAGCTTGATGGATATCTCGCTTTTGCCAATAGAGGAATGCCAATCCACCGATGAGGCCCAAAAATGAGGCCATCAGCAGGATGCTGGGAAGAGCGCCCCAGCCTAGCCAAGCTCCAAGTGCCGCGAATAATTTTGCATCACCCATACCGATGCCGTTTCTACCCCGAATGGCTTTATAGCCAGCATTGAGAATCCAGATAGATCCATAAGCAAGGACCGCTCCCAGTAAAGCAGAGGGGATGGTTGTAAATCCCAGTTCGGTAATGCAGTTAAAACTAAGTCCAAGCGCAATTAAGGGTAGCGTGAGTAGATTGGGCAATCGGAAGCTACGCCAATCAATGTAAGCTAAGAAAATTAAGCTCAATATCAGCAAAGCTTTCGTTACATCACTTATTGCCTGGTAGCTCATCAAATGATTCGCCCTAAGTTAAAAATGGGTAGATATAGGATTATGACTAAGCTACCAATGATCGCACCAACTAAGAGAATCAGAAAAGGTTCCAGGCTTTGGCTCAGGTTATTGAGTTGATTGCTGAGTTCTGATCCAAGCGTGTCGGCTCTCTGATTGAGCATTTCAATTAAAGAGCCGCTTTCTGCGCCAATGCGTAGAAGTAATAAAGTTTCGATATCAAGCAAAAGTAGGCCAGGGTCAGCTTTTGTGAGTGCCTCACCCAAAGGCCAGCCGCGGGTGAGGTGTTTAAAAATTTCAGCACTAAAGTCATGGCTTACCCATTGATTAGAAGATTGCGCAGTGATCCTGAGTGCATCAGGTAATGGTAACCCTGCTTCTAGTAAGTGGCCTAAGGTGCGGCACCAGTGACTGAGCACAGCTAGTCGAAATAAATTTCCGAAGAAAGGGGTGCGTAATATCAGGTGATCACAAGATCGCTGCAAGCCGGTGAATTTGAGCCACGAGAATATAAAGCAAATGCTCATACACAAAAAAATCAATCCAAACTCAATGAGGTGCGATTGAATGGCACTAGAGATGGTGATTAGGGTTTTAGTCGGCGCAGGAAGTTCTGCCTGAAAGTTTTCAAAGACCTCCTTAAAAACCGGGACCACCCAAAGCATCATTACTACTACTAGAACAAAAGAAGTGCCTAGCGTGATGAAGGGATAGATTAAGGATTGGATGACTTTTCTGCGCAATTCAATTTGAGCTGCAAGCTGTCTGGAGATGGTGCGAAGCGCTAAGCTCAAATCTCCAGAGCGCTCACTCACTCGAATGATGTTGGAGAACTCTTGAGAAAATTTTCCATCTTGCTTTAAAAGACATTGGGAGAGGCTGTTTCCCTTTTGTAGCAAAGCGTGAATATTTTCGAGCCAGGGATGCCAAGATTTGGGCGCCGACTGGATGAGTATGCTGATAGCATTTAGCAGAGGTAAACCAGCCTGAAGTAGTGTGAGCATTTGTCGTACGAAATGCAGTTGCTCGGTCTGGCTGAGTTGTCTATTTAAAGAGAGAGCCTTTAGTGCCAAGACCCAACCTCAGAATCTAAGGATGATTGGTCTATTAGACCGGCCTCGATAGCCTTTTTACCAGCAGCATAAAGATTGACAAATGGGGAGGAGGAAAAAATATTTTGAGCCTCCAGTACTTCATGTATTCCCAATCGGCCATAGTACCCAGAGTTATTGCAGTGAGAACATATTGAGGGGCTCGGAACCTTGAAGCAGTGCTCGCAAAGCCTGCGAACCAATCTTTGTGAGCTAACGCAGCACAGACAAGACTCGATTGATTCTTGATCAATCCCTAAATTTTTTAATCGACTAAAAGCACCCATTGCATTTCGTGTGTGTAGGGTGCTGAGTACTAAATGCCCAGTTTGAGCAGCTTGTATGGCTAGCTTAGCGCTTTCGGCATCCCGAATCTCCCCAATCATGATGACATCGGGATCTTGTCGAAGAAGCGCTCGGATGATGACTGAGAAATCTAACCCTGCACGCGGATGGTAGGCGACCTGATTAATTCCTGGAAGTCGAATCTCAATTGGGTCTTCGATAGAGCAAATATTTCTCTGCACTTGGTTTAGTGCATGAAGGCAGCTATAGAGAGTGCGTGTTTTGCCGCTACCAGTTGGACCAGTTACGAGAATTAATCCATTAGATTGATTAATCGCGCGTTCAAATATTTGTAGTTGCTCAGGTAGAAGTCCAATCTTACTTAATGAGAGCTCTCCTAAGTCATTGGGTAATATGCGGATGACTGCTTTCTCGCCATAAAGTGTTGGGAGAATAGAGACACGACAGTCAATATTAGGCTTGCTAAAGTCATGCCCAATGACCAGTCTCCCATCTTGTGGAAGTCTTTTTTCAGCAATATCAAGACGTGCCAATATTTTGATGCGGGTAATTAAGCGCTCATGCAAGTCAATGGGGTATTTTTGCTGTAGTGCTAGGTGGCCATCAATGCGAATGCGCACTACAGTTTCTTGGGGTCTTGCCTCAATATGAATATCCGTTGCCCTGGAATTTAATGCATCGACAGAGATTCCATGCCAGGTACGAATAATGTGAGAATCATCAATAAACTCAGTCAATCGCGATTGACTTGAATATGAGGTCTGTGCAGTTTGACTGTCTTGACACCATGCTCATCAAATTGAACAATTTCCATAACCACACCAGCAATCCTGATGCTGACATCATGATCTGGTATTGCCTCTAGTTTTTCTAGGATGAGACCATTCAGCGTACGAGGCCCATCCAGCGGCAAGTCCAGATTGAGAAGGCGGTTTAGATCTCGCAGTGAGGCAGCTCCACTAGCTAAGTAGGTGCCATCTGCAAGCCAATGAGGATCCTTGGAGAGATTAGAAAAGGAGGTTGTGAATTCCCCAATTAGCTCTTCCACAATATCCTCAAAAGTCACAAGACCTAGGACCTCGCCATATTCATTTACAACGAGACTTAAACGCTGTTGATTATCTTGAAAGAACTGCATTTGTTGTAATACCGGCGTTCCACTTGGAATGAAATAGGGCTCATTTAAGAGTAGCCTAAAGTCTTCATGCGTGAGCTCGGAATCGCCTAATAGTGAAAGTACTTTCTTGACGGACAAAATTCCAATAATCCGCTCGGAGTCGCCATCACAAACTGGCAACTTATTGTGATAACAGGTTTCGAGTTGCTGAATGACTTCATCAATCGGCCTAGAAAGATCGAGCACTTCAATCTTTGATCTAGGTGTCATGACATCATCTACCAGAATATTTTCTAGATTAAATAGATTGAGCAGAATATTGCGATGGTGTGCCGAAACAAATCGATTGGACTCTAACACTAAGCTACGCAACTCCTCTTTACTCATCACCCGATTTTCATTTGATGCTTGTAATCCAGAAACTTTCATCAAGCCAGATACAAAGCTATTAATAAACCAGAGTAAGGGTTTGAGAAGATAGGTAAGTGGAAGAATGAACCAGCCAACATTACTAGCGATTTTTTCTGGAAAGGCGGCGCCAATTACCTTGGGGGTAATTTCACTAAAGATAATGATGAGTAGGGCCACCACCAATGTTGCTATCGATAGCACTAGTCCGCTATCGCCAAAAATATGTAGTGCAATGCCAGTAACCAAGATTGGCAAAATGGTATTAATCAGATTATTGGAGATCAGTAACACTGATAAAAGCGAGTCAATGCGCTTTAGCAATCTTTCAGCTAGTGCAGCCCCAGCATTGCCACCATTGGCCATAGCGCGAAGACGGTGGCGGTTCGAGGACAGCATGCTGGTTTCGGCCATGGAGAAGAAACCAGAAAGCGCGTGTAAAAACAGGACTAAAGCGACTTGCCCCAGAAAGGGCCAATCATCAAAAAAGGTGTCCATCAATTAAGCCTGCAAAGAATTAGGAAGAACCAATATAGCAAAGTGTGATTTCACAAGCTAT
>JBJOJF010000135.1:0-3258 GCA_046046735.1 Pseudomonadota bacterium | reverse complement strand
ATTCCAATGGGGCCCGTCAAATCAAGATCATAAATAGACTTTTCTGCTTCATCATCAGTACCAATCAACCAAACGCCCGCCTCTTGCATTTCTTTCATGCTGCGAACTAAATTGGTTACTGTAATCACTGGCATGACTTCAGAAGCGCCGCTCGACACCTTGCTAACGGTTGCATTGATCGATGCAGAACGATCTTTTGGAATGACAACTGCATCAACACCTGCGCCATCGGCAACTCTCAAACATGCGCCAAAATTATGAGGGTCAGTAACACCATCTAGCACTAAGAACATCACCTTGTTTTCACTACCTTCGGCGTCTTCAACTACCTCAGTAATCGTTCTAGCTACCGTCATCTTCTCAGCGAGTGCAACCACCCCCTGATGGCGATCGTGTCCAGCTAGCTTATGCAAACGTTCTGCATCGGCAGCATGAAGTCTTTCACCTAATACCTCTTCAGCCTGCTTTAAGAAATCACCCATACGCCGATCACGACGACTCGGATCAAAGTAAACCGATTTGAGACTGGCGGCATCCACTCTTAAGCGTGCCTGCACTGCATGAAAACCAACTAATATTTGCTTCATTTTTTACTTTGTCTTTTGTTCAGAGGAATGCTTCTTAATTTACTTACGTCGTGCCTTGGTATTACGGACTGGAGGCTTAGTTCCCGCCGGCTTTCCGGTTGGCCTGGTAGGCTTACCAGACTTGGCGACTTTACTCGCCGTGCGTCCCGCTTTATTTTTAGATTGGTTGGCACCAAGATTACCGGCAGATTTGGCTGCGTTGACATTAATGCCCGCATGTTTTTGAGGCTCCTTACTGCCAGAGCGACCCTTCTTTGGCGCAGCCTTTTTATTAGGACGGCCAGTATCACTAGCTAAAATAATCTGACGACGGTTGGTTGTGCCACCTGGCTCAAGCCCAACAGATTTAACAAGACTAAATTCAATTTTGCGGGCATCCAAATCAACTCGGCTAACTAATACATGCACGCGATCCCCTAAGCGATAGCGAATACCAGTGCGCTCACCTCTTAACTCTTGGCGCGCTTCGTCATACTGGAAATAGTCTCCACCAAGCTCAGTGACATGAATCATGCCCTCAACAAAGAGATTTTCCAGCTGTACGAACAAGCCGAATGTAGCGACGCCGGTAACAGTACCCGCATATTCTTGACCCAAATGGTCACGCATGTAGTAGCACTTAAGCCATGCTTCAACGTCACGTGAAGCTTCATCTGCACGGCGCTCATTAGATGAGCAATGAACTCCCAGTTGACCCCAAATAGGCAGTGCAGCATTAGCGCCCTTTGGTAATTTCGGTAAACGGGCACCCTTAGCTACTGCATCCTTAGCATCTTGATGCGATTTTTTAGCGTTCACCGCATTCTCACGACCTTTGCCCTTACGTGGCAATGTGAGGTTGAGCGGGACATTAGGTGGCAGCACTGGGGTGTATGGCTTCTTGGCCAAAATGGCTTTAATCACCCGGTGCGTCAAGAGGTCTGGATAACGACGTATGGGGCTAGTGAAATGCGAATACGCTGGATAAGCAAGACCAAAGTGACCTTCATTGTCTGGCTGATACATCGCCTGTTGCATGGCGCGCAATACTACCGACTGAAGCATATTGGCATCAGGGCGATCTTTAATTTCTCGCATCAGCTTGGCAAAGTCCTTCGGCTTCGGCTTTTCACCGCCACCTAAAGATAACCCTGAGGTCCTCAAGACCTGACGCAAGGTCACCAACTTCTCCTCTGAAGGCTCACCGTGAACACGATACAGGCTGAGATGCTTATTTTTATCAATGAAATCGGCTGCACAAACGTTGGCAGTCAACATACATTCTTCAATTAAGCGGTGAGCGTCATTGCGAAGGCGCGGCTCAATCCGCAAAATCTTGCCAAGCTCATTGCTGATGATCTGAGTTTCAGTAGCTTCAAATTCAATTGCGCCACGTTTCTGGCGAGCATCCAGCAGAATTTTGTATAAGGAGTACAGATTTGTAAGCAAAGGTCGGAACTGTGCAAAACGAGTTGCTTCAGGGCCTTTACTATTCGAGAGTATTTCCCAAACGGTATCGTAAGTAAAGCGTTGGGCTGAATGCATCACCGCTGGATAGAATTGGTAAGCTAAGACAACACCGTTAGCATCAACTACCGAATCACAAACCATGCATAAACGATCTACTCCAGGATTTAGAGAGCAGAGGCCGTTGGAGATCTTTTCCGGAAGCATTGGAATAACACGTCTTGGAAAATAAACCGAAGTGGCTCGCAAGAGACCTTCATCATCTAACGGTTGTCCAGGCTTTACATAATGGGATACGTCAGCGATAGCAACAATCAGACGCCAAGCCTTGCTCTTACCATACATCACTGGCTCACAATAGACTGCATCATCAAAATCTCGGGCATCAGCGCCATCGATCGTAACCAGTGGCACATCGCGTAAATCTACACGGCCTTCTAAGTCGGCCTGCTGAACGGTATCAGGCAATGCATCCGCCTCTTTCTTAACCGCAGCAGAAAATTCGTGTGGCACTCCATATTTACGAACAGCGATTTCGATTTCCATACCGGGATCATCAATCTCCCCCAGCACTTCAACAACACGGCCCACTGCTTGACGATAGCTATCCGGGTAATCAATGATTTCTACACTAACAACCTGACCCAACTTTGCATTACCTTGGCCCTTAGGAGGAATCAAAATATCGTGACCGATACGCTTATCTTCAGGCGCAACAATGAGCACGCCGTTTTCATTTAAGAGGCGACCTATGACTACTTTATTGGCGTGTAAGACCACATCAACAATTTGACCCTCAGGTCGTCCACGTCGATCCGTACCCAATACTCTGACGTTAACCCTGTCCCCGTGCATGACGCGGGACATCTCTCGCTCAGAAAGAAAAATATCTTCTCCACCATCATCGGGGATAACAAATCCAAATCCATCTCGGTGACCTTGGACTGTTCCTAGACGGTCAGCCTCTCGTGGCACCAAGTTTTTTGCTTTACGCATTTAATTCCTTCGGCAATACATGCCTTATATATCGTTAATTACTGATGATTAGGCTACTGTATCAAACCATGAAGTCTGAGGGGAAAAGCCGAACTGGGTTGGAAAAGTGGCCAAAAGGCGCATACCTTTATAATAACGGCATGCCCAGGTGGCGAAATTGGTAGACGCACCAGCTTCAGGTGCTGGCGATCGTAAGGTTGTGGGGGTTCGAGTCCCTTCCTGGGCACCA
>JBJOJF010000134.1:0-2664 GCA_046046735.1 Pseudomonadota bacterium | reverse complement strand
TTAGGTCCAATCAATACGAAGTCGTTGTACATCACTTCATTGCGTTGGGTTGCGTAACCTTCGCTAACAAATTTCTCTTCTGCAGGTTTGTCGTGAACAAAGACTACATCAGCATCGCCACGGCGGCCAATATCTAATGCTTGCCCTGTTCCTACAGCAACTACCTTAACGTCAATACCAGTCTTCATTTTGAAGATGGGCAGAATGAATCCAAAGAGGCCAGATTGTTCTGTTGAGGTAGTGGACGAAACGATGATGCTTTTTTCCTGAGCAAGAGCTGGTGCACTCAACAGCGTTAATGCTGTGATGGACGCAGTCAAAATTCGATTAAATGAGAATTTCATTGGGATTCGCTTCCTTAGGGTTGGTTCGGTTAAGATTTGTCATATTACAAAACATGAATATGCAAAAAATTACATATGAGAATTCAGATTCGGCCAACCCTAGTTTTTGGTAACAAGAACACCAAAGACCCCGCCGTTGTTGATCTCGTATGGCTTACTGGCCTTCTGAAGGACATCGATCACGGAAAGACCCTAATGTCAGCATGTAAAAAGATGGGGCTTTCTTATCGCAATGTCTGGCAAAAATTGAATGATGTAGAAAAGGCGCTTGGTTTCAAGTTAATTGATCGCGTGAGAGGGCATGGCTCCCAACTGTCTGAATATGCCTATTATTTAATGGCCTTTACGGATGACTTTGATCAGAAAACGATGCGTTTAGGTCAAAGCAGTCTTTTGCACCTTGAAGATGGATTTGAGCAATTTAGAGTGAAGGCTAAAAAGCAGTGGCGCTTCGCTAGTAGTAGCGACCCGATTATTCAAAAAGCAGTTCTTGATATTGGCGGCTTTGAACTGATTACTGCCGGCTCAGGTGAAGCGCTAGAGCGCTTATTCAATTATGAAGTGGATATTGCGGGCTTCCATGTATCGGATCCGAAAAGCTCTCAGATTATTTCGCGCCGCTTGCAGGCCGAGGGCATGGAAGTGTTCCCGGTGATGAAGCGAGTCCAAGGTTTGCTAGTTGCAAAAGGGAATCCCTTAGGGATCACCAGCCCCAAAGATTTGCTGCGACCTAAGCTCCGCTTCATTAATCGTCAAAAAGGTTCTGGAACTCGTTTACTGCTCGATACGATTCTCAATAAAGAAGGAATTGATGCGCGCAGCATTAAGGGTTACGAGAATGAAGAGTTCACACACTCTGCAATTGCGATGTCCATATTAGCCAAAAAGGCTGATGTTGGTATGGGTGTTAAAAGTATTGCGCTTGAAAATGGGCTCGACTTTATTCACCTCAAAGATGAATTCTTTTTTCTGGCCATGAGTCAGGAGCTAAGTGTGAATAAAGAGCTGGCAAAGCTCATTCGGAAGATTCGTACTTTATCTGGTGAGATGCCTGGTTACAAATCGATTGGTCTGAAGAGGCAGATAGCAGGCTGGCTTTAAGAATTAGCCCTGACATTTGCTGTAGATCAAATCTGTTTGGGTGTGAATGCCGCATCATTAAAGCGTTTGCCCCACCCTGGGGATAATGATAGTCATTCTCAAGTGGAGATATAATCTACTCATCGGGCTATAGTCCATTTCCCACACAATCAGTCCATGAATTTAGAAGAAATTGCTCCTGGCATCAGGGGTCGTGTTATTCGCATCCTTGCTGCGGCAGATGCTCATGCTGATATTCGTGGCCAGCTAGAAGATATTGGTTTTTTATCTGGGGAGCAGGTTGAAGTCTTACGAAAAGGATTTATGGGTCAGGGTCCTATTTTGGTTAGGGTGGGGTCCTCCACATTTGCCTTGCGTGAATCAGAGGCCCGTCTGGTTGAAGTGGAAATTCTGTGAGCGCTGCCGAATCTAAAATCCATTTCTTTCCAAATGAGCCGCTCATTGCTTTATTAGGTAATCCTAATTGCGGCAAAACTGCACTATTTAATTTACTGACAGGCAGCCGCCAGAAAGTCGCGAACTATTCCGGAGTAACGGTTGAGAGAAAAGAAGGGCGCCTCACGCTCGCCTCGGAAAAAGTCATTCGAGTATTAGATTTACCAGGCGCCTACAGTCTTTATCCTCGCTCTTTAGATGAGCGCGTGACTTGTAATGTGCTACATGGAAATGCGGAGGGCGAGAAACGTCCAGATTTAGTCCTTTGTGTTCTTAATGCCATGAACCTTAGGCGTAATCTGCGCTTGGTTTTATCAGCTAAGCGTTTGGGCCTACCTTGTATCGTTGTTCTCAATATGGTTGATGTTGCTAAGCGACATGGCATTACTGTCGATCTTGCTGCCTTATCGAACGCGCTGGGCTTGCCAGTAATTGCGAGCGTTGGTATTCAATCAAATGGTGCTGATGAGCTAAAGCAATACCTTGCTGAGCTTGATTGGAAAAACCTTTCAGCATTGCGAGCTAGTGATGTTGATGAAGGCCTTGAATCCTCGGCTAATCACTCATTGCATACCGAGTCTGACAACGTTCAAGTCCAATCTATTTTGCAAAGCTTGGGTTTAGATCAAATCATTCCGGATCGAATGGGTGATCGTCTTGATAGTGTTTTGCTGCATTCATTATTTGGCCCCATCATTTTGGCCTTTGTACTGTTCTTTATTTTTCAGGCAGTATTTACTTGGGCTGCCTTACCCATGGAAGCTATTGAAGCCGGGGTAAATTG
>JBJOJF010000133.1:0-4780 GCA_046046735.1 Pseudomonadota bacterium | reverse complement strand
TCGTTTAAAGTTTAATGAGCTTGGACGAAAAGTTTGCGCGCTATTCATGTATGCAAGGCAAGGAGGCTTATTGGCTCTTCACGGCAAGGCCGACACGCTTCACGCCATTCTCTTTCAGTTTGGACATCACTTCCATTACCACTTCATACTTAATAGATTTATCTGCAGCAAGGACAACAGGTTGCTCAGCAGATTTTTCTGCTTGTGATCTTGCAAATGCACCGAGTTCAAATTTATTTAGGGTTTGAACTGGATCGCCATCTTTGCGCACGATGACATTTTCATTGGCATCGATTGTTAAAAAGACGGGTGGCAATGATTGCACTTTTGCACCGCCTACTGTTGGTAAATTCACAACGCCAGGATTCACCATCGGCGCGGTGACCATAAAGATCACTAGCAATACCAACATCACATCAATATAGGGAACGACGTTGATGTCGGACATTGCCCGACGCTTAGAAGACTTTCTGAGGGAGCCGGCCATGCTTATTTACCTGCAGTTTGACGTTGCAAGATATTGGTGAACTCTTCAATGAAAGTCTCAAAGCGAATGGAGAGGCGATCCACATCGGTAGCTGCACGGTTGTAAGCCACAACTGCTGGAATCGCAGCAAACAGACCAATCGCTGTAGCAACCAGCGCTTCGGCAATACCAGGCGCGACGGCTGCGAGTGTCGCGTTTTGAACGTTTGCTAAGCCTCTGAACGCATGCATGATCCCCCAAACCGTACCGAAGAGGCCGATGTAAGGAGAAACTGAGCCCACTGACGCCAAGAAGGGTAAATTGGCCTCCAGCATGTCCATTTCCCTTTGGTAGGTGGCTTTCATGGCGCGGCGTGCGGCATCGATTTCACGAACTTTCATAAATTCCTGCATGCCTGCCTCAAAAATATGCTCTAAGACGGCATCGCTACGGGTGTTGCGCTGCGCAGCCTCGAGGAGGGTACCCAGATCCCCGCCAGACCAAAAATCACGCTCAAAACGCTCGGTATCACGTCTGACGCCTCGCAAAATAGCCGTTTTCTTAAAAATGATGGTCCAGGAGGCAACAGACATCGAGAGTAATAACAACATTACTAACTGGACTAATAGGCTGGCGTTAAGGACTAGGGAGAGGAATGAGAGGTCTTGAGTAGGGGTCATGGTGGATTTTTGTATGATGTAGGTTGATTTTACTAAGTTAATTTACTCAGCAATCCAACTTCATCAGGATTATCACCATGTTTGACCGTCAAAACACTTTAGCTAAAACCGACCCAGAGTTATGGGCAGCAATTCAGAACGAAAATAAGCGTCAAGAAGACCATATTGAACTGATTGCTTCTGAGAACTACACCTCACCTGCAGTGATGCAGGCGCAGGGCTCCCAGTTGACCAATAAGTACGCTGAAGGCTATCCAGGTAAGCGTTATTACGGTGGTTGTGAATTTGTTGACGTAGCTGAGCAATTGGCTATTGATCGCGTGAAGACTTTGTTTGGCGCTGAAGCTGCCAACGTTCAGCCCCATTGCGGTGCATCTGCTAACCAAGCGGTGTTTTTGGCTTTCTTAAAGCCAGGCGACACCTTTATGGGAATGAGCTTGGCTGAAGGTGGTCACTTAACTCACGGTATGGCATTGAATATGAGTGGTAAGTGGTTCAACCCAATCGCTTATGGCTTAGACAAGAATGAAGAAATTGATTACGAGCAGATGGAGCGTTTGGCTCGTGAGCACAAACCAAAACTGATTATTGCTGGTGCTTCTGCTTACTCCAGAAAAATTGATTTTGAGCGCATCGGTAAATTGGCCAAAGAAGTGGGCGCGATTTTCATGGTGGACATGGCTCACTATGCTGGTTTAGTTGCTGCTGGTGTTTATCCAAACCCTGTACCGCATGCAGATATCGTCACATCCACTACACACAAGAGTTTGCGCGGCCCTCGTGGCGGCATCATTTTGATGAAGGCTGAGCACGAGAAGGCAATTAACTCTGCTGTGTTCCCTGGTTTGCAAGGTGGTCCGTTAATGCATGTGATTGCTGGAAAAGCAGCAGCATTTAAAGAGGCGCTCGAGCCTGGCTTTAAAGATTATCAAAAGCAAGTAGTGGCGAACGCTAAGGCCTTGGCAGAAACTTTGATTGAGCGCGGTCTTCGCATTGTTTCTGGCGGTACCGATTCTCATGTGATGTTGGTGGATTTGCGTGCCAAGAAAATGACTGGCAAAGAAGCTGAGCGTGTCCTTGGTGAAGCCCACATTACTTGCAACAAAAATGGTATTCCGAATGATCCAGAAAAACCAATGGTGACTAGTGGTATTCGTTTGGGTTCACCGGCGATGACTACTCGTGGCTTTAAAGAAGCCGAGGCAAGACAAGTCGGACATTTCATTGCAGACGTTTTAGATAATCCAAATGATCCAGAAAATATTGCGAAGGTGCGCGCACAAGTTTCAGAGCTCACCAAGCGCTTTCCGGTTTACGGCTAAATCGACCTGTACTTAAAGAAAGCAATCATTGCGCTGCCCCTTCTGTCATAACGACGATACCCAGGTACTTGATACCCGGGTATCCGATGAAGGCGACACGATTCGCCGCCGCCGCCGTTGCGCCAAATGCGATAAACGTTTTACAACATATGAACGTGTGGAGCTTGCGCTACCGGCAATCGTTAAGAAAAACGGCAGTCGCGTTGAGTACAGTCATGACAAGTTGGTGAGCTCAGTCAAGTTGGCTTTACGCAAACGTCCGGTCTCATCCGATTCTGTTGATGAAGCGATTGCACGGATTGAGGAAAAATTACTCAGTCTCGGTGAAAAAGAAATCCCGAGCGAGCGCGTCGGCGAGTTGGTGATGCGTGAGCTCAAGCGTCTTGATAAGGTTGCCTATATTCGCTTTGCCTCAGTCTATCGAAGCTTTGCTGATATCGAATCGTTTGAGAGCGCCTTGAAGGAATTGAAGTAAGGGATCTCGCCGAAAACAAAAAAGGACTGCAATGCAGTCCTTTTTTACATTTGAAGGGATGAAGATTATTTCAGCTCTGCAAATATTGAAGCGGTAATGTTTTCAACGCTGCCAGTGCCGCTCACTTTACGATAAGCAGGAGCCTTCACTTTGTCGGCTGGATTGCTTTGCGTTGCCCAAGTAGAGTAGTACTCAACTAGGGGACGAGTTTGATCGTTGTAAACCTGTAAACGTTTGCGAACCGTTTCTTCTTTGTCATCATCACGCTGAATCAACGCTTCACCGGTGACATCATCTTTACCTTCAACCTTTGGTGGGTTGAATTTAATGTGATAGGTGCGACCTGACGCTGGGTGGACACGGCGTCCGCTCATGCGATCAATGATGGCGTCAAACGGGACATCGATTTCGAGAACGTAATCAATTGGAACGCCAGCATCTTTCATCGCTTGTGCTTGCGGGATTGTTCTTGGGAAGCCGTCAAAGAGGTAACCTTTGCTGCAGTCTGGTTGGGTTAAGCGATCCTTGACGAGACCAATAATGATGTCATCAGATACTAGGCCGCCCGCATCCATAATCTTTTTCGCAGCAATACCAAGTTCAGTGCCTGCTTTGACTGCAGCACGCAACATGTCGCCTGTTGAGATTTGTGGAATGGCAAATTTTTCGCAAATGAACTGAGCCTGTGTTCCTTTGCCAGCACCTGGTGCACCGAGCAGAATCAACCGCATTGTTTTCCCCTTAGAAGACCCTTATTGTCCCGTATTTTTTCGGGATACCTGATTACTAATTCCTAGGATTATCCCCGAGAATGCTGAAAAAACCGGTTTTCTAGGAATTGGCCAGAATTTGGCGAACCCGCTCTAGATCTTCTGGGGTGTCTACCCCTGCAGGTGGTGCCTTGGCGGCAGTGTGTACAGCAATGCGGTACCCATTCCACAGGGCGCGGAGCTGTTCTAGCGCCTCGGCTTGCTCTGGTGGTGCGGGATCTAGGCGAGTGTAGGCTTGCAAGAAATCAGCTCGATAGGCATAAATACCCAAATGTCGTAGATGGGTAACTTCAGTACTGAGATCAGGGTCGCGCACAAAGGGGATGCTTGCTCTTGAAAAGTACATTGCCTCTCCAGCACGATTCAGGACTACCTTAACCACATTGGGGTTGGTAATCTCTGCTACATCCGTAATCGGCACAGCGATGGTGGAAATTGCGCAGGCTGGATTATTGGCTAAGGCTTGAGCAACTTCATTAATTAAGTCAGGGGGAATCAGTGGCTCATCTCCCTGTACGTTGACAACGAGCGTGTTAGCGGGAAGCTTCAGTAATTGCGCAACCTCTGCAATACGATCAGTACCAGTTGGGTGATCTGGACTTGTCAGCAAACACTCAATGCGATGTTCATCACAGGCAGCTTGTATTTCTGGGGAGTCGGTTGCCACTACAACGCTCTGTGCTTTAGATTGCTGCGCACGCTCCGCAACACGAATCACCATTGGCTTACCGCCAATATCAGCGAGAGGCTTACGCGGCAGTCGTGTTGAGCCCAGTCTTGCTGGAATAACCACTAAAAATTCAGGGGACTGAGCACTCATAGATAAATGGAGTGATTAGTTAAGTGCGTTAACTTCATCGGCAGTAAGGCTGCGTGCCTCATCAACCAACAGCACTGGAATGTCATTACGAATGGGATAGGCCAAGCGATCAGCTTTGCAGACAAGCTCACCTTTTGCGGCATCTAAATGCAAAGAACTTTTGCACAAAGGGCAAACCAAAATTTCAAGTAAGCGCTTATCCATGAGTAATCTTTTTATAAGGTGTATTGATTTGGATTGGGTCTCA
>JBJOJF010000132.1:0-7997 GCA_046046735.1 Pseudomonadota bacterium | reverse complement strand
TTTCATCGGTAAACGGTCAAAAGGGTCAGTTTGGACAATCCAACTACTCCACTGCAAAAGCAGGTCTTCATGGTTTCACTATGGCCCTTTCTCAGGAATTGGCCTCCAAGGGCGTTACTGTAAATACGGTTTCCCCTGGCTATATTGGCACTGATATGGTGAAGGCTATTCGCGAAGACGTCCTAGAAAAGATTGTTGCTGGTGTCCCAGTTAAGCGTCTTGGCACCCCAGAGGAGATTGCCTCTATTTGCTGCTGGATTGCTTCTGAGGATGGTGGCTACGCGACCGGTGCTGACTTCTCCTTAAATGGTGGCCTGCATACGGGTTAATTCACCTTCAAATGCGGTTTAAGTAGGGTGCTCATCGGCATATTTACCTTTAGATCAAACTAGAGATAAACTATGCCGATGTTGCATTGCAGTATCAAGAGTTAGGAAAATATTATGGCCACACGTGCAAAAAAGGGCGGCGAAAGTCGTCTGATTAAGAAGTACCCCAATCGTCGTTTGTATGACACTCAAACTAGTACATACGTAACGCTGGCCGACATTAAAAATTTGGTGATGTCTGGTGATGCCTTTAGCGTAGTGGATGCTAAAACGGATGATGACCTGACTCGCAATATTTTGCTGCAAATCATCTTAGAAGAGGAAGCGGGTGGTGCACCAGTTTTCTCAACCCAAATGCTTTCGCAAATTATTCGCTTTTACGGTAACTCGATGCAGGGTCTTATGGGAAGTTACCTAGAAAAGACTATGCAATCCTTTGTTGATATCCACAACAAGTTAGGCGATCAGACTCAAGGTCTTGGTGCAGGCAGTACACCGGAAGCTTGGGCAAAAATGATGAATCTCCAAAATCCAATGATGCAGGGTCTCATGGGTAACTACATGGAGCAAAGCAAAGATTTGTTTGTGAAGATGCAGGAGCAGATGCAAAATTCTCCAGCAATTTTTAGTGGCTTTCCTTTTACGCCGCAACCTAGCAAAACTGAAAAAGAATAGTTGTGGCGAGTAAAGTTGGTTTTGTTTCCTTGGGCTGCCCCAAGGCATTGGTTGACTCTGAACTTATCTTGACGCAATTAAGTGCCGAAGGGTACGAGACTGCTAAAGATTATGCGGGCGCTGATTTGGTTGTGGTTAATACCTGCGGCTTTATAGATTCGGCTGTTGAAGAGAGTCTGGCTGCTATTGGTGAGGCCTTATCGGAGAACGGTAAAGTTATTGTGACGGGCTGTTTAGGTGCCCGTAAGAATGCTGATGGCACAGATTTAATTCAGAGTATTCACCCTAAGGTGCTTGCAGTTACGGGCCCTCACGCCACTGATGAGGTGATGCAGGCGATTCATCAGCATTTACCAAAACCTCATGATCCGTTTACTGATTTATTGCCGCCAATTGGCGTGAAGCTCACACCGAAGCATTACGCCTATTTGAAAATATCGGAAGGATGCAATCATCGCTGTACTTTTTGCATCATCCCAAGCTTGCGTGGTGACCTGGTTTCAAGACCTATTGGCGAGGTGCTTTTAGAGGCTAAACGTTTATTTGAGTCTGGGGTTAAAGAATTGCTGGTGGTTTCTCAAGACACCAGCGCATACGGTGTTGATATTCAATATCGCACTGGTTTTTGGGATGGCAAACCTGTAAAGACTCGCATGTTTGATTTGGTGAATGCTCTCAATCAGATTGCACGCGAGCACCAAGCATGGGTACGCCTGCATTATGTTTACCCCTACCCACACGTTGATGATGTTCTACCGCTGATGGCTGAATTTTCTGAGCATGGCTATGGTGTATTGCCGTACTTAGATATTCCATTGCAACATGCTCACCCAGATGTACTAAAGCGCATGAAGCGTCCAGCAAGCGGCGAAAAGAATATTGAGCGAATTGCAGCATGGCGAAAAGCTTGCCCCGATCTAGTGATTCGCAGCACCTTTATTGCTGGCTTTCCAGGTGAGACTGAAGAAGAGTTTCAGTATTTGCTTAACTTCCTAGATGAGGCTCAAATTGACCGCGCTGGTTGTTTTGCTTACTCCCCGGTTGATGGTGCTACTGCCAATCAATTGGAGAATCCTGTTCTTGACCTTATTCGTGAGGAGCGGCGAGCCCGCTTTATGGCCAAGGCTGAAGAAATCTCCATAAAACGCCTTGAGAAGAAGGTTGGCAAGCGGATTCAGGTGATTATTGACAGGGTTGACGAATCGGGTGGGATTGGCCGCACAACCGGCGATGCCCCTGAAATTGATGGTTTGGTTAGGGTTTTACCCCCAGGAAAGCCTTCAAAACGCTATCGAGCTGGTGAAATCATTAAGGTAAACGTTATTAGCTCCCAAGGGCATGACCTAATAGCCGAAACTTGACTATTGGAATAAAAATAGTATTTGGGCCTGAAATCTAGGTCATTTTTTGCCTTTAAAGGGCACAGTTAAGGGGATTGTTATGAGTCGTGATGTCGTCGTATTAAGTGCTGTACGTTCAGCAATTGGTGCTTTTAATGGAGCGCTAAGCAGCCTTGAGCCATCTGAGCTCGGCGGCATTGTGATGAAAGAGGCTGTTGCCCGCTCTGGTGTTGATCCAGCCTTAATTAATTACGTCACTGTCGGAAACACGATTCCTACTGACAATCGTTACGCCTATGTTGCACGAGTTGCTTCGATTCAAGCTGGCTTGCCAATGGAGTCTGTTGCGATGGCGCTTAATCGTTTGTGCAGCTCTGGTTTGCAGGCGATTGTTACTACTGCGCAAGCCATCATGTTGGGCGACTGCGATTATGGCGTTGGTGGTGGTGTTGAAGTGATGTCACGCGGCATGTATGGTTCACCTGCGATGCGCAGTGGTGCACGTATGGGCGACACCAAGATGATTGACCTAATGGTTTCTGTGTTGACGGATCCGTTTGGGGTTGGTCATATGGGTGTTACCGCTGAAAACCTAGTTGAAAAGTGGAAGCTCACACGCGAAGAGCAAGATGCGCTTGCAGTTGAATCTCATCGTCGTGCTTCTAATGCTATTAAAGAAGGTCGCTTTAAGTCTCAAATCGTTCCAATCACCATCAAGACTCGCAAAGGTGATGTGGTGTTTGATACTGATGAGCATGTCAAACCTGACACCACAATGGAAACATTGGCGAAGATGAAAGCTGTCTTCAAGAAAGAGGGCGGCAGTGTAACTGCAGGTAATGCATCCGGTATTAATGACGGGGCTGCATTCTTTGTTTTGGCTGATTCAGAGACTGCCAAGAAGGCGGGTCAAAAACCAATCGCACGTTTGGTTTCATACGCTATTGCAGGCGTTCCAAATCACATCATGGGCGAAGGTCCTATTCCTGCAACTAAGATTGCCCTTGAACGCGCTGGTTTAAAGCTCGATCAAATTGATGTCATCGAATCAAACGAAGCATTCGCTGCTCAAGCCTTGGCTGTTACAAAAGGGCTAGGCCTTGATCCAGCTAAAACAAACGTGAATGGTGGGGCAATTGCATTGGGCCATCCTATTGGTTGCTCAGGTGCGGCGATTGCTACAAAGGCTATTCATGAATTACACCGTGTACAAGGTAAATACGCTTTGGTCACGATGTGTATTGGTGGTGGTCAAGGTATTGCAACTATTTTCGAGCGCCTATAAAAATAGGGGTTCGACTTGCTACTTAGCATCAATTAATCGATCAGTAGCAAAGCTGCATCTAAGCCGACTCGGTCAAAAGCCGCGTCGGCTTTTTCTTTTACTATAGGCTTTGCTCGATAGGCAATACTGATCCCAGAGCCATGCATCATTGGTAAATCATTGGAGCCATCGCCCATAGTGATGGAGTTGCCTTTATGACAGTGCATTAAAGCGCAGGCTTGATCGAGGTAGGCTGCCTTTGCCGCGCCATCAACAATTTCTCCAAGCACCTTGCCTGTGAGCTTGCCATTAACAATTTCCAAAGTATTGGCTTGCGTTTGCTTAAAACCAAATTCTGCGCGTAGCTTCTCTGTAAAGAATGTGAAGCCACCCGAAACCAGCAGGGTGTAAAGTCCGCGATTATTAGCGCCAGAAAGTAATTCGCTTGCACCAGGGTTAGGTCGCAAACGTTCCTTATAGACAGACTCCAGCACATCTGCACTCACTCCCTCAAGGAGTGCAACTCGTCTACGCAAGCTTTCCTTGAAGTCCTTTATTTCACCGCGCATAGTCGCCTCCGTAATTTCAGAGACGGCGGCCTTTTTTCCAGTGAAGTCTGCAATTTCATCAATACATTCAATATTGATCAAAGTGGAGTCCATATCCATTGCTAAAACCTTCACTTCTTGCGGCATAAAACCTGGAGTTAAAAAAGCTAAGTCAGCGTTGTGGCTCGCTGCAATTTCACGTAGCGCCACCCGTGCTTCCGGCAATAAACTGCGATTACTTACCCAGCGCTGTGAAAAATAGGTCGACTGCTTGGTATTGACTTGTTCATTGATGATTTCAATTCCTAGGATCTTGCCATGACCAATCAATGCTTGATCCAGGCTGGCATCAATGGGTTCATTTGCGAGCGCTACGAGTGTGAGATGTGTGGACATAAGTTTTAACTTGCTTGAGCTGTGGTGAGCATAGCCTTTTCATTGAGGCTGCGCAGAATTTTTCGTATGTGGTCTAGTCGTTGCTCTAGTTTCTCAAAATCCCGCTCTTTTTGTGGGAGAACTTTGAGTTTATCTTGACCGTTCAATTGAATATGCTTTGAGGACTGTATTAATTGAATAATTTTCATTGGATCAATTGGTGGATTCGGAATGAACTGAATTTGTATTGATGTTGGGGTGGCATCAATCTTTTTAATGCCAAAGCCCGTCATCTCCAATCGCAGGCGATGGGTTTCATAGAATGACTTCGCTTGATCTGGCAAATCTCCAAAGCGATCTACCAGCTCTTCACGTAGCCCCATTAGCTCTGAAAAGTCATTGGTACCAGCAAAGCGTTTATATAAAGAGAGGCGCTCATGCACATCGGGGCAGTAATCATTAGGCAATAGCGCTGGCACACCAAGGTTTACATCAGTTGTTGCCTGAAGTGGAGATAGAAGATCAGGCTCCTTGCCACTCCGCAAGGATTTCACCGCGCGATTGAGCATTTCGGTATAAAGCTGATAGCCAATCTCATGAATCTCGCCAGATTGTTTATCTCCAAGCACTTCTCCGGCCCCGCGAATCTCTAAATCATGCATTGCGAGATAAAACCCAGAGCCCAATTCTTCCATTGCTTGAATGGCATTTAAACGCAACTGAGCTTGCTTACTTAATGCCTCTGGATCAGGAACCAATAGATATGCATAAGCTTGATGATGGGAGCGCCCGACGCGGCCACGTAATTGATGTAATTGGGCTAGGCCAAATTTATCAGCCCTGTGCATGATGATGGTGTTGGCGGTTGGTACATCAATACCTGTTTCGATAATAGTGGTGCAGAGGAGGATGTTGGTTCGCTGGGTTACAAACTCCCGCATAACTGACTCTAGTTCGCGTTCATGCATTTGACCGTGTGCAACACTAATGCGAGCCTCAGGTATGAGCTCTTGCAAGGCATGTTTGCGATTTTGTATCGTCTCTACTTCATTATGTAAAAAATAGACTTGGCCACCACGTTTGATTTCACGAAGTACCGCTTCCCGAATCACGCCATCACCCTCACGACGCACAAAGGTCTTGATGGCAAGACGCTTTTGGGGTGCTGTAGCAATAACCGAAAATTCTCGCAATCCTTCCATAGCCATACCCAAAGTTCTTGGGATGGGAGTGGCTGTCAAGGTTAGGATATCGACTTCTGCGCGTAGTGCTTTTAAGGCATCCTTTTGCCGTACGCCAAAGCGATGCTCTTCGTCTACGATTACTAAACCCAGGTTAGAGAATTTTGTTTCTTTTGAAAGCAATTTATGGGTGCCAATAATGATGTCGGCCTCACCTTTGGAGATTGCCTCTAAGGCAGCATTAATTTCTTTAGTGGTTTTAAAGCGCGATAACTCAACAATGCGAACGGGCCAATCGGCAAATCGATCTTTCCAGGTTGCAACATGTTGCTCGGCCAGAAGGGTGGTTGGAGCCAGAATGGCTACTTGCTTACCGCCCATCACTGCAACAAAACTCGCACGTAATGCAACTTCTGTTTTGCCAAAACCTACATCACCACAGACTAGCCTATCCATTGGCGTACCACTAGTCATGTCGCCAATCACGGCGGCTATTGCGTTTGCTTGATCGGGAGTTTCTTCAAATCCAAAGCTCTCTGCAAAGGCGGCGTAATCATGTGCTGAGAATTCAAAGGCATGTCCTTTGCGAATCGCTCGTGCGGCATATAGACCTAACAGCTCTGCAGCAGTGTCTCTAATTTGTTGTGCAGCTTTTCGTCTTGCTTTATCCCACTGACCTGAGCCTAGTTGATGCAATGGTGCTGAATCTGGGTCTGAGCCAGCATACCGCGTAACCATTTGCAGCTGTTGTACAGGAACATAAAGCGTTGCATCTTTTGCATAGACTAGATGCAAGAATTCTTCAAAGATCGGCTCTTCCTTAGGTGGGGCTAAATTTAGCAGAACCAAACCTTGATAACGACCGATGCCATGATCAGCGTGAACTACAGGGTCACCGATTTTGAGCTCAGAAAGATCCTTGAACAGCATATCGGGATCAGCACTTTCGCTTTCCTTGCCTTTTCGTCGTTGGCGGGCGGTACTCGTAAAGAGTTCTGCCTCTGTAACAACAATGAGATTTTCAGCCGGCCATGTAAAGCCATTAAATAACTGAGCAGTAACGAGTCCAAATAGCGATTCACTCTTAATGAAATCCGCAATACTTTCAAAACCTTCTGGCTTTAGTGGGTAGAGTGGTCTGCCGTCCTGTCCTGCGATGGAATTGCTCTCTTCAAATAACTGGCGAATAGATTCTTTTCGTCCAGCGCTATCGCTACAAATCAGGATGCGAACTTTTTCTTGTGAAACCAGGGAGCGCAAGCGATTGATTGGATCGGCATCGCGACGATGAACCGAGAGGTCCGGAAC
Organism: Pseudomonadota bacterium; assembly: GCA_046046735.1. Lineage (GTDB taxonomy): Bacteria > Pseudomonadota > Gammaproteobacteria > Burkholderiales > Burkholderiaceae > Polynucleobacter. The sequence continues at coordinate 977 of JBJOJF010000132.1, read as the reverse complement.
GGCTAAAAACTGCGGCGCATCTTTTGGGTCTTTATCAAGGACTAGGCGGGCATTCGTTTTGGCCGCGGAGAAAAATTGATCAACATCGAGAAATAATTCACTTGGTGGAAGAATTGGTCGATCAAGATCATGCTTTAAGAATTCGTACCTTGAAAGGGTATCTTTCCAAAATCCCTTGATGGCCTCCTCAAGGTTTCCAGTGCTGACAATCCATACGGGATCGCCTGAGCGAGGGAAGTAATCAAAAACGGTTGAGGATTCTTCAAAGAAGAGTGGCAGGTAGGATTCAATACCTGCGCTTGGAATGCCTAGGTTGGCATCTTTGTAAATGGAGCAACGTGTTGGATCGCCCTCAAATACCTCGCGCCAACGACCTCTGAATGCAGTGCGCGATGCATCGTCAAATGGAAACTCATGTCCCGGCAGTAGTCGAACCTCTTTAACTGGATAGAGACTACGTTGAGTATCGGGATCAAATGCTCTAATTTGCTCAATTTCATCGCCAAAGAGATCGAGTCGATAGGGCAAACTTGAGCCCATGGGGAAAAGATCAATTAAGCCACCACGAATACTGTACTCACCAGGTCGCATGACTGCGCTTACGGGGTCATAACCTGCTTGTTGAAGTTGAAGTCTGAGTGCGCCCTCATTGAGTTTGTCTCCCTGCCTAAAGAAAAAGGTGTGACCCGATAAAAATCCGGGTGGACCTAATCTTTGTAGCGCTGTTGTCACTGGCACGAGAACAATGTCGCAGCTACCGTTGAGTAATTCATAAAGAGTTGCCAGGCGCTCGGATACTAAATCTTGATGTGGCGAAAAATGATCGTAAGGGAGGATTTCCCAGTCAGGCAGCAATCTAGTCTTGAGTTGCGGGGCAAAAGCCGGAATTTCTTCTAATAGTCTCTGGGCCTCTTGTGCCTGGGCACAGAAAATGACCATGACTGAAAAGTCAGAGCGGTAGCGCAGGGCAGATTGGG
>JBJOJF010000131.1:0-4137 GCA_046046735.1 Pseudomonadota bacterium | reverse complement strand
CAGAGTTGCTTTGACGGGTATTTACCAAAACTACACCCGTCATCGTAAGGGCCAGGCCCCCAGCCATCATCATGGTAAACGGCTCATCAAATAAGAGCCAAGCCATTGCTGCGGTAGTGGGCGGAGTCAGATAAAGCAGACTGGTCACTTTAGTCGCGGCGCCCTTTCGTATCATCATAAATAATAAGCTGATTGACCCAATGGATAGCGGAAAGATCGCCCAAAGTAGTGCACCAATAACGGAAGCATTCCAGACCATCACACCTGATTCAAAGAAATACATACAAACAAAACACAGTAAGGCAGAAATACCAAACTGAATTGATGAGCCTGCGCGCAAGTCAAATACAGGGCAATACTTCTTTTGATACAAGGTGCCAAAGGTAATTGAAAGCAAAGCACCAAACGCGAGGAAATAACTCAATATTGGGATATGGGCAAAGCCAATTTTTTCAGCGACTACTAATGCAACGCCAGTAAATCCAAAGCCAAGACCAATCCACTGTCTGGTTGTCACTTTTTCAGAAACCCAAGCGGCAAACCAAGCAGTTAAGATTGGTTGCAATCCCACAATGATGGCAACCAAACCAGCCGTCATCCCCAAGCGAACTGCAAACCAAACCCCTATGAGATATCCAAACTGGAGGAGCATGCCGGCAATAGCAATATGGCCAATTTGAGATATTCTGGGCCATGAGATTTTCCACACCAGACTCAAGCACGCCATAGCCATTAGGACGCCAGCAAACCGCCAGAACAGGAAGGTGGCTGGCTCAACATATGGCATTGCCAGGCGCGCAATGACAAAGCCCGTGCTCCAAATTAATACAAATATGGGCGCAATCAGGCTTTCTAGCTTTAAATTCATGGGTAACTTATTGAAAATACGATACTTTTTTAGAACAACTGCTAATTTTAGGCGCTTTTCACCAATCCACCCCAAAGAATAAAAAGTAACTGTAAATTTGATGCATCGCAATATATAACTGTCATATTGCTGGACGAAAATGGCAGATGAACAAATTAAGCTCAATAAGAGCAAAATGTAACGAAACCACTTGAAAGGGGTTGACATGAACTTAACGCCAGAACAAATCGCGGCAGCACAAAAAGCAAATTTAGAAACCCTGAGTGGCCTCACCAATCAGGCATTACAAAGTATTGAAAAGTTAGTTGAACTCAATATGCACATTGCCAAACAAAGCCTTAGCGAAAGCATGAGTAGCGCCAAGAAAGCACTAGAGGTCAAAGACATTCAGCAGCTGCTTGCACATCAGGCGGAAGCGGTTCAGCCTATGGCAGAAAAGATTATGGCCTATAGCCGCCATCTTTATGAGTTAGCTCACGAGACACAAGCTAACTTCACTAAATCCGCTGAGCAAGAATTTCAAGCTGGTCAAAAGAAGATTAATGCGCTAGTGGAGGACTGGACCAAGAATGCTCCAGCCGGATCGGATGCAGCAGTAATGGCAATGAAACAAGCTATTGCTTCAGCAACGAATGTGTTCGAAACAAGCCAAAAGGCTGTAAAGCACGCTGTAGAGGTAGCTCAGACCAATCTTAGCAATGCTACAAATACTGCAACACAGACTATGAGCAAACCAACAGCGAAGAAGTCGGCAAAAAAATAAAACCGATTTAGCAAACTAGCAATGAAATAAAGCCCTGTGAATAATATTCATCAGGGCTTTAGTTTTTTTCATGCAAAGAAAGTTAGTTTGGAATTTAGTGGGCCTTCTTCTTAACAGGCGGAAGATCAGTACAGTGACCATGAGCGGCTTCTGCTGCTAATCCAACTGACTCACCTAATGTAGGGTGTGGGTGAATTGTTTTACCAATATCCACTGCGTCCGCACCCATTTCAATTGCTAGACAGACTTCGCCAATTAAGTCACCGGCATGAGTGCCGACAATTCCGCCGCCAATAATGCGTTTACTTGTGGCATCAAAAATTAGTTTGGTGAACCCCTCATCGCGACCATTTGCGATCGCCCTACCACTAGCTGCCCAGGGAAATAAGCCCTTCTCATAAGCAATGCCTTGCGCCTTACACTGCTCCTCTGTGAGACCGGCCCAAGCTACCTCAGGATCAGTGTAGGCAACGGAAGGAATTTGCTTGGCATCGAAATAAGACTTCTCACCAGCAGCTGCTTCAGCAGCAACATGACCTTCGTGCACTGCTTTATGAGCCAACATCGGTTGACCAACAATATCGCCAATAGCAAAAATATTATTTACATTAGTACGCATTTGCTTATCGACATCAATAAAGCCTCGCTCGTCAACAACGACACCTGCAGCAGCAGCATCAATCTTCTTGCCATTAGGGGTTCGGCCTACCGCTACCAAAACCAGGTCGTAGGTCTGTGGTTCCGCAGGAGCATTCTCACCTTCAAAACTTACTTGAATACCATCGGCTTTCACTTCAGCTTTAGCAGCACGGGTCTTAAGCATGATCTTTTCAAAACGACCACTATTAAACTTCTCCCAAACTTTTTCTAAATCACGATCAGCCCCCGCCATGAGACCATCCATCATTTCTGCAATATCAATGCTGGAACCGAGGGTGCTGTAAACCGTAGCCATTTCCAAGCCAATAATCCCACCGCCAATAACTAACATTCGCTTAGGAATGCTCTTGAGAAGTAAGGCACCAGTGCTATCAACAATTCTTGGATCATCGGGTAGGAATGGAAGCTTCACCGGCTGACTACCAGCAGCGATGATGGCTTTCTGAAAGCGCACAACCTCTTTTTGCCCCGAGACATCCTGACCATCACCACTAGTCAATTGAACTTCCACATGGTTTGCATCTAAGAAGCGCCCAAGACCCCGTACTACTTTTACTTTTCGAGCCTTTGCCATCCCAGCTAAACCACCTGTAAGCTTTCCAATAACGGAATCCTTGTAGGCTCGCAGCTGATCAATATCAATCGTTGGCGCACCAAAGGTAATGCCATGCTTGGACATCGTCTTCACTTCGTCCATGACTGAAGTAGTGTGCAATAAAGCCTTAGATGGAATACAACCAACATTCAAGCAGACGCCACCCAAGGTAGCGTAGCGCTCAACTAGAACGGTGCTCATTCCTAAATCAGCACTGCGGAAAGCAGCGCTATAGCCGCCGGGACCTGCACCTAGAACGAGAACTTCACACTCATGATCAACCTTGCCGCTATATTGCCCGGCAATTGGGGCTGCTACCGGAGCAGCTGGAGCAGGAGTTGGCGAAGCTACGGGGACTGTAGCAACCTGTGGTGCTGGAGTTGCAACGCCTGAGGCTTCAATTTCAAAAACTGCACTTCCCTTGCTAACTTTATCGCCCGCCTTTACCGATACAGCAGTGATGGTGCCAGCAGCATCGGAGGGAACCTCCATAGTTGCTTTATCAGATTCAAGAACGAGCAAGGGCTGCTCTTTCTCAATGACATCACCAACTTTTACGAGCACCTCAATGACCGGAACATCAGAGTAATCTCCAATGTCAGGAACTAAGATTGTTTGCTTAGCCATTTATCTATCCTTACAGCGCTGCGCGACGGAAGTCGGACATGAGTTGAGCAATATAGGCATTAAAACGCGTTGCCAGTGCGCCATCGATCACGCGATGATCAGCGCTTAATGAAAGTGGGCAAATTAAACGTGGGACAAATTGCTTGCCATCCCAAATAGGTTTCATGGCGGCCTTGCTTACACCCAAAATAGCTACTTCAGGAGCATTCACAATCGGGGAGAAATAGGTTCCACCGATTCCACCTAAGGATGAGATGGTGAAGCTAGCACCCTGCATTTGCTCTGGCTTTAACTTGCCATCACGAGCTAATGCGGCTAACTCTGATGTTTCGCGCGCCAACTCAAAAATTCCTTTTTTATCTGCATCGCGAATTACTGGGACCACTAAACCATTCGGTGTATCTGCTGCAAATGCAATGTTGAAATACTTCTTCAGCACAAGGTCGTCACCGTCCAAAGAGCTATTGAACTCTGGGTATTTCTTCAGCGCAGCAACAGCGGCCTTCATTAAGAAAGCAAGCATTGTGATTTTGACGCCCTGCTTTTCATTTTCCTTATTCGCAAGAACTCGGAAAGCCTCAAGATCAGTAATGTCGGCATCTTCGTGATAAGTCACTGCAGGAA
>JBJOJF010000130.1:0-2544 GCA_046046735.1 Pseudomonadota bacterium | reverse complement strand
GGTGGAATATCGCGCTAAGAATTGGGCAAAGAGTTATGTTGGTCCCCGTTTTAATGACGGTACGCTTGAAAAGAAGGCGTTCTTAAATCACAACGGTGCAGGCATGCAAGGTTTTGCGATGAATGTGCGTAGACCAATTTTTCAAGACCCACGTGTTCGACAAGCATTAGGTTATGCGCTCGACTTTGAGTGGTTGAATCGTCAATTATTTTTTGAGCAATATAGTCGCATCAACAGCTACTTTACTAATAGTGATCTGAGTGCAAATTTTGATGGCCCTCGCAAACCCACTGAAGCGGAGCTGAAATTACTTAAGCCACTTAAAGCGCAATATCCAAAATGGGTTCCAGATGCAGTCTTTGGACCAATGCCCGCTGCACCATCTACTGCGTCACCAGAAAGTTTGCGTCAAAACTTGCGTAAGGCACGCGATCTTCTCATGCAGGCTGGCTGGCAATATCGCGATGGTGCCTTGCGCAATATGCAAGGTGAGCCTTTCCGATTTGAGATTGTGGAGGATGGCCCATTTTTCTTGAGGGTGATCTCCTCTTACGTGCGCAATCTAGAGAAGTTAGGTATTCAGGTAGATATTCGTACGAGTGACTTTGCCTTGCACCAGAAACGAATGGATGAATATGATTTTGATATGACGACGATTCGTTTCCCTGACTCGCAAAGTCCTGGTAATGAGCTGTGGGATCGCTTTGGTAGTCAAGCTGCTAAAGAAAAGGGTTCTGATAACGTGATTGGGGTTCAGTCACCAGTGGTTGATGCCTTAGTGGATGCCGTAGTGAAGGCACAAACTCGCGAGGAATTGCGGGCTGCCACCAGGGCTTTAGATCGAGTACTGTGGAATAGTTATTACGTCATTCCGCAGTGGTACAACCCGACGCACAGAATCGCGTATCGTAAAGAAATGCGCTACCCAGAACCTCCTTTGTATTACACCGCTGAATCCTGGATTTTGCTCAATTGGTGGAAAGAGGGGGCGCGCTAATGCAAGGTCAGATGTTGTCCTACATTCTCAAGCGCGTGCTCTTGATGATCCCTACATTGCTAGGAGTCCTGACGCTCACGTTTGCCGTTGTGCAATTTGTACCGGGTGGGCCTGTAGAGCAACTCATGCTGGAGTTAAAGGGTAAGGGCGATGCTGCTGTAAGCGGAGCAGAATCTTCTGGTGGCGGTAGTAATTATCGTGGGCGGCAGGGGGTTGATGCGGAGCGCTTGGCAGAAGTGAAAGCCTTGTATGGATTTGATAAACCCCCGGTAGAACGTTACTTCATGATGCTCAAACGTTTTGCGCAATTCGACTTGGGGCAGAGTTATTACCAACATCAGAGTGTCTGGCAACTGGTTGTGTCTAAGTTGCCGGTCTCAATCAGCATTGGTTTATGGACCTTCTTTCTAACTTACCTAGTCTCGATACCCTTAGGTATTGCTAAAGCCGTCAGGGATGGTTCGCGCTTTGATGCAATTACTAGCACGATGATTTTGGTGGGATATGCCATCCCGGGATTTGTTCTGGGTGTATTGCTGCTCGTGATCTTTGGCGGCGGCAGTTTCTTGCAAATCTTTCCATTGCGCGGACTCACTTCAGACAACTGGAGTGATCTCAGTGTGATGGGCAAGGTCATGGATTATTTATGGCACTTAGTTCTACCAATTACCGCTTCAGTTCTCGGAAGTTTTGCTGTGATCACGATGTTGACGAAGAACTCTTTCTTAGAGGAGATTCGTAAGCAATATGTACTTACTGCCAGAGCAAAGGGGCTTACAGAAAAACAAGTGCTTTGGAAGCATGTTTTCCGAAATGCATTACTTCCATTGGTTACAGGATTTCCTGCGGCTTTTATTGGCGCTTTCTTTACAGGCTCACTGCTGATTGAGACGCTCTTCTCCTTAGATGGGCTCGGATTACTCTCTTATGAGTCGGTAATGCGCCGTGATTACCCAGTAGTATTTGGCACTTTGTATTTGTTTACCCTGATTGGCTTATTCACTAAGTTGATATCCGATCTTTGCTATGTATACATTGATCCTCGCATTCAGTTTGGTGCGGGAGGTGGCTCATGAACCGGTGGCAGCGCTTTAAAAATAGCCGTATGGGTTATGCCAGTCTGTGGATCTTTATGGTTTTATTTGGCCTCTCGATGTGTGCCGAGTTGATAGCAAATGACAAGCCATTAATCGTGCGCTATCAAGGTAAGTTTTATTTTCCAATTGTGAAGTCGCAGCCTGAGAAAGTCTTTGGTGGGGACTTTGCTACCCCAACAGATTTTTTGGATCCCGATATTCGCCACAACATCACCAGTAACGGTAATTGGGCCATCTACCCACCTATACCTTATAGCTTTGAAACGCTCAATTACTTTTCAAAAGCACCCAATCCTGCACCACCATCTTTTGATAATTGGCTTGGCACGGATGACCGTGGGCGCGACGTCTTAGCACGCTTGATTTATGGTTTTCGCTTATCCATCCTATTTGGTCTGGCGCTCACTATTGTGGGGGTGAGCGTGGGCATCATCACAGGTTCTTTAATGG
>JBJOJF010000129.1:0-3481 GCA_046046735.1 Pseudomonadota bacterium | reverse complement strand
ACATTGCCAGTAGCATCCCGAATACTGCCCCTGGCATCTTCAGTCAGGCAGATCGAACCGTAGTCAAAGGCATTGTTGAGTACCCTAAGATCACCCCTGGCTACTATGTCAGGCCTAAGATCAGTTTCCAGTCCAATACCTACAGTGCTACTGCTTTTCAGCCTGGTTATCAGCCGGCACAAGGATTCTTGATTCCCACCGCCAGTTTTGATTCTGGCTTGGCTTTTGAGCGGGATGCTACAGAGATGGGTACGTTTTTTGGTCAAGAGATGCTCTTGAGTCTTGAGCCCAGAGCATTCTATGTCTACACGCCATATGTGAATCAGGCCAATACTCCATTGTTCGATACTGGTGATGCTGGTTTCGGAGTCTCTCAGATCTTTAGTGAAAATACCTTTATTGGTAATGACCGTATTTCAGATAACAATAAGTTGACAGGTGGTTTAACTAGCCGCATCACAGAAGCAAATACTGGTGCTGAGCGTGCAGTATTCACTGTGGCGCAGCGGCAGGACTTTACAGGGCAACGCGTTGGCCTCACTGGAAATATTGCCAGCCCTACAAAGTACTCTGACACCTTAGGTGCTGCATCTGTCCGATTAATGGGGAACTTTAACGCGGATATTTTTGGTCAATACAACACACAATTAAATCGCTTCGTTCAAACTACTGTTGGTGGATCCTGGCGTCCTACAGCTGGCAGAAGTCTGAATTTTGGGTACCGCAACGTTTGGAATCCACCCGTCCAAGCGACCCCGTTTAATCCCATTGGATCGCCAGCTGCTACAACCACCGATCAATACAATATTTCAGGTCAATGGCCTGTGACTAGAGATGTATCTATCGTAGGTCGCTGGGGTTATGACGCATTAAGCGTTAAAACATTAAATACTTTAGTAGCTTTAGAATATGTAAGAGATTGTTTGGTCTTCCGCAGTGCATATTCACAGCTTCTATTAAATAACAACACTACTACCCAGCTTTTATTTCAAATAGAATTCAGGGGCTTAGGAGTTGCTGGTGATAATCCGGTGGATCTGATGAAATTAAACGTACCAGGATATTTGCCAACTCCAAAACCTGTTGCGCCATCAATATATGAGAACTATCAATGATGTATAGGAATCGATTAAAGAAAGTATTTTCAGCCTCTATATTGTTTGGTTTGGCTTTGTTTGTTCAGATTTCTGTAGCGCAAGACAATTCAAAAGCTTCGGCAAATGCAGCAAACAAAATTCGAAATATTGATGGTGTGGCGGCAGTAGTAAATACTGGCTATGTCACACGAAAAGAAATTGACGACCGTATTGCTGCACTTGAAAAGCAGGGGGCTAAATTACCTGATGGTGCAGCTTTAAGAAAAACGGTGCTTGAGCGACTCATCATCGAGAAAATTCAACTTCAAAATGCTGAGCAAGAAGGCATTACAGTGAGCGCTAAAGAGTTGGATAGCATCATTGCCGATATCGCTGCAAAAAATAAACTAAGCCTTGCTGAATTGAAAGTAAAAATTGCAGCAACTGGCATCAGTTATGAGCGTTACCGCCAAGTATTGCGTGACGACATTCTTGTTACGAGGTACCGTGATCGTGAGATTGAGGCCAAGATCAAAATCTCTGATGCAGAAATTGATAATTTCATTACCGATCGAAATCGGACTGGAGCTGGCGGTGGGGTCACTCGTTCAACCCCCGCAGCAAAAGGTGAGCCTGAAGAGATTGATGTAGCCCAAATTTTTATTCCTATTGAGGCCGGATCAAGTGCGGCTGTTCAGGCGGCCGCAAAGAAAAATGCTGAACAATTATTGCGTGATGCACGTGGGAACGTCGATTTCTTGCAGTTGGGTGCTATGGCTGCAAAAGAGAATCCGAAGATTAAGTTTCAAGAGTTAGGCTACCGTACTCCAGATCGCTTGCCACAGTTATTCTATGAGGCTATTAAAAACACGGGCGGTGGGCAGGTAGCTAATGCCGTAGTGAAAAGCCCCGCTGGTTTTCACGTATTGAAAGTGCTTGATCGTAGGGCATTAGTCTCAGGCGCTTCACAGGCCCAACAAGCCCCTGTCCAAGAGAGTGCGCCAGCTACTCCGCAGAACATCATGGTTACCCAGACTTTGTCCCGCCATATCCTGCTTCGTAGTCGTGCTGGTTTAACGGATCAGGATGCAGAAAGACGTTTGGCTGGTTATCGCGATCAAGTGCGTGCTAAGACGGCCGATTTTGGCGAGTTGGCCAAAAAATATTCAGAAGATGGCTCAGCTGCAAATGGCGGTAATTTGGGCTGGATGGGTCCTGGCGATTTAGTGCCTGAATTTGATCAAGCGATGAATCGTTTGCAAATCGGTGAAGTCAGTGATCCTGTGAAAACAGAATTTGGTTGGCACTTAATTCAAGTGCTCGAGCGTCGTGAAGCACAGTTGACGATTGAGAAGCAACGTCAGTTTGCGCGCGCGGCAATTCGTGAGCGTAAGTTTGAGCAAGCCTACCAAGACTGGTTGCGTGAGTTACGTGATACCGCGACGGTTAAGATCATTAACGCAGATGATCCAGCAAGTAGCCCCCGTTAACCTAGTTATTTGTTCTGGTGAGCCTGCAGGTATTGGCCCAGAGATTTCGCTTGCAGCCGCACTTGCTTTTTTAAAAGAGCAGCCTGCTGCCAATGTTACTTTGCTCGGTGATTCGAGCTTATTTCAACACTCTGAGATTCCTGATCAACTTGCTTTACGTTTGAAATTTGAATCAGTGAAGCTTGCTGCACCAGTGAGCTTCGGCCAATTAAACCCCGCGAACGCACAGTATGTCTTGGATATTCTGAATATCGCTACCGACGGCTGTCTCCAGGGTCGCTTTGACGCCATGGTGACTGCACCACTTCAAAAAAGCGTTATTAATGATGGAATTTCTTCGGCAGAGATTTTTACTGGACATACCGAATATCTGGCAGCTCGATGCAAGCAAGGGCACGTAGTAATGATGTTATGTGCAAGATTACCAACCGGTTTTTTGAATCTTCAAAAACCTTGTGAACTCAGAGTTGCATTGGCTACGACGCATTTACCACTTGGAGAGGTGCCGCTCGCCTTAAGTCAGCAATATATTGTTGAGACCATACAAATAGTTCATCACGATCTACAAAAGAAGTTTGGTATTGCCAATCCAAGAATGAGGATTGCTGGTTTAAATCCCCATGCTGGTGAATCTGGATATTTGGGTCGTGAAGAAATTGAAATGATTTCCCCTGCTATTGAAGAGGCTAAAAATCTAGGCATCCACGCGAGTGGCCCTTATCCGGGCGACACAATGTTTGATGCAAATTCCTTAGAGCAAGTGGATGCATTTATTGCGATGTATCACGATCAAGGGTTGGCGCCATTTAAGTTTGTGAGTTTTGGGGGTGGGGTAAATGTCACTTTAGGCTTGCCTATCATTCGCACCTCAGTGGATCATGGCACGGCTTTAGATCTGGCTGGCAAAGGTCTGGC
>JBJOJF010000128.1:0-4732 GCA_046046735.1 Pseudomonadota bacterium | reverse complement strand
CAATACCCATATGGGCGCGATAGCGTTGTTTTGGTGCCGCTGGCACCTCTCCACTTTTACTCGGCGCCACTTTTTTGCTGGAGGCACGTACGCTCCCTACGCCGCGAGAGATGCGTCGATAGCTTAGGGGGTTGGTCCAGAAGGTACGCTCAATGGATTCCCCGTTGGCAGTGTAAAAGCCGCCAGGAATATCATTTCGTTCAACCCAAAATGCACTGGCAAATATATCTTGAGAGGCTGGGTCAATAATTTCTGCTGCCCAAATTTGCGCCCAGCGCTCTTTGTCCCCAAAATCAACAATCAGTCTGACTATGCTGTTGGTATTTTCTAAGGCGTTATTTTCTTCTGGGTAGATTTGTTTAATAACAGAATTCAATTCCCAGACCAATTCAACAGGTAATTTATCGCTTACCTTTTTTGGGTCATATAAAACATCCCTCAGTGGCAGTTGAATTTCTGTGAAGCGCTTTGATTCATCTTTGAGATAGTCCTGTTGGATTAAGAAGCTACCTGCCGCGGATGGAGTAAATGTCCATACCTCAGTTTGCGCATCTTGAAGTGGCCCATTCATGACGCTGAGAGATTCAAAGCGATTTCGACTTCCCAGCGCTAGCGCGTACGGAATGCAGCTGCCGCGCATACGATCAAAAAATCCTTTGGTTTGCGCTTTAAAAAAGTCATTGAAGTTGCTATCAATCATGCCGATATTGGCGGGAAGACTGTCTTCATTAAAACTACGACGAATACAACCTCGCTGGATACGGTAGTCAAGGTTGGCGGCGCGGTCATCGGTATGCTCACCCTCAATCTTTTTAAAGAGCTCTGGATTTAAGCTCATGCTCTTAGAGGATGAGTTTGCGTAGCTCTCTTTGAACTTGACACCCCCAGACCTATCGGTCTGTACCACTGCTTTTTGTTTGACTTGAGGTGCTTTGCTGGTTTTATTGGCTGGGGCAGTTTGCGCTTGTGCTTGAGCCTCGGAAATCAGGCCGAGTGTTGGCAACAAGGTCATGCCAATAAGGGTAAGTCGAAAGATATTAAGTACGCCCCTCAAAAAACTTGGCGACTGGCTAGCGATTTTCTTCACCCCGTAATTATCCAATATTGTTGGGAAGATTCCTGATCTTTATGTTGTAGTGCAGCATTTTTTTCTTTATTTAGGTCAAGGAAAGGCTGAGAGCTTCTAGATACAATATTTTTTTACATAAAGGAACTCTCATGCCCATCATTGAGTCAGTATCGGTTGCTGCTGTTGCGGTCCCCTTAGACAAAGTAACTTCTTTCTCCACTCGCACAGTTTCTGAGCGTCACTATTGCCTGGTAAAGGTTCGTGGCAAGGATGGGAATGAGGGCATTGGATTTTGTTATGTTGGCAGCGCTGGTGGAGATATCGCCAAGATCGCCGTTGAGCAACTCTTAGCCCCCAAGTTAATTGGTCAAAATAGCCATCGCAGCGAAGGCTTATGGATGGAGATGTATAACGAGTCCATTCTGCAGGGGCGTGCTGGCGCGGTAATGCGAGGAATCTCTATTCTGGACACGGCGCTTTGGGATCTGAATGCTCGGGCGGCGAAATTACCTTTACATCAATACCTTGGATCTGTAGTGGATGATCGCGTACCCGCTTATGCCAGTGGTGGTTATTACTTGGATGGAAAAACCCCAGCTAAGCTTGGCAAGGAAATGGAATCCTACGTTAAGCAGGGTTTTAAGGCTGTGAAAATGAAAGTGGGACGTCTCTCCCCAAGTGAAGAGGAGGCGCGCGTGAAGGCGGCTCGTAAGGCGGTCGGTGATGATGTATTGCTGACTCTGGATGCCAATAATGCTTGGCGCGATCTGCCTACCGCGCTGGAATATATTCGTCGTTTTGAGGCCTATAACCCGTATTGGATTGAGGAGCCATTCTCCCCGGACGCAATTGATTTACATGCAGCATTAGCCCGCCAGACCAGCATCAATGTTGCTACGGGTGAGATGGAAGCAGGGCGTTGGCGTTTTAGGGAGTTAATTGATGCGGGCGGCGCTGCTATTTTGCAGTCAGATGCGGCAGTATGTGGCGGTATTACTGAATGGCGACGTATCTCCGCTTATGCCGATTTAAAGGGTGTCATTGTCTGCCCACACTGGATGCATGACTTGCATGCGCCATTAGTTGCCGCTACCCCGAATGCCCGTTTCGTTGAGTTTTTCTTGGATGATCAGGTGCTCAATTTCCGTAGACTGATTAATAAGCAACTCACCTTTAAGAATGGTGATTTAATTTTGCATAAGACGCCAGGCTTAGGTTTTGAGTTCGATGAAGCCGCCGTGAAGAAATATGCTGGCAAAGCTGCTTGGACAAAAATTGCTTGAAGTAATTGATTTCAGTTTGACAAAAAAATAATCCCGCTTAGTAGCGGGATTATTTTTTGCTGCAAACGATGCACAGAGCTACATCATTTTTAAGTTGCTTTTGGCCGCATCTTAAAGTGGGTAATGAATTGAGTGATCAGCACCAATCCAAATCCTGCAAAGCCAATCAAGTCAGCTTCTGTTGATGGGTAGGCCAGCGCTACACCGGCAATCACCATGATGATGCGTTCAAAAGACTTGGTTTTTTCAATAAACCAACCCTGTAGACCGCCAGCCAAGCAGATGATGCCAACGACTGCAGTAAAGGAGATCCACGCAATTTGACCCCAATCAGCTTGCTCTAGAGCAGTTGTGGAGCCCATTAAGAGTAGGCTGACACCAGATTTATCTAGTACAAACATAAACGGTACCAAGATCGCAGGCGCCACATACTTCCATGTTTGCAAGGTCGTCTTATAGGGATTGCCTTTACAAATCGCAGCCGCCGCAAATGGTGAGAGGGCGGTTGGAGGTGAAACCTCAGAGAGTACTGCGTAGTAGAAGATGAACATATGGGCAGCAAATTCTGGAACACCCAAGTTAATCAAAGCAGGAGCGGCAATCACGGCGCAAATAATGTAAGAGGCTGTTACCGGTACAGCAAGGCCGACAACCCAAACTACGAGACCAGTAAAGATGGCGGTTAGCAAAAGGGAGCCACCGGCATACTGAATCACGATTGAGCTGAACTTTAAGCCCAGGCCAGTCAAAGTGACGGTGCCAACAATGAGTCCTGCGCCAGCGCAAGTGACTGCAATTGCCAATACGCCAGTAGAGCCTGAAGCAAGGGCTTTAGTGAGATTGGAGTTATAGAGGCCTGAGAATATTTTCTCTTTGCCCTGGAACCATTCCCAAGGGATGATCGCGGTGTCACGACGCAACATGCTCGACAGCGCTGAAACTACCGTTGCCCAAAATACGGACATCACTGGTGAGAAACCAAACATCATGAAGACCACGATGGAGATCAGCGAGAAGAAATGGAACCAGTATTTCTTGGTGAGTTGCCAAGCAGTTTCAGCTGCTTTGAATTGCATGTTCTTCATGCCGTATTTGCGGACATCGATTTCTACCATGACCAATAAACCAAGGTAGAACAAGATGGTTGGGATGGTTGCCATGAGCAATACATCTAAATAGGAGATCTTCAGGAAGTCGGCGATCAAGAATGCGGCAGCACCAAGCACTGGGGGAGAGATGATTGCACCCAAGCCACCAGCTGCCAAGAGTCCACCAGCCGCATTTTTCTCGTAACCCACTTTATCCAACATAGGTGCTGCAACAGAACCTACCGTTACGGTAGTTGCTACGCCAGATCCAGATGGACCGCCGAGCAAGAATGAAGAAAGAACAATCGTTCTACCTACGCCAGAAGATTTGCCGCCCATCGCCGCAAATGAGAAGTCAATGAAAAACTTGCCGGCGCCAGTAAATTGCAAAAATGCACCAAAGATGGTGAAGAGAATAATGAGGGTCGCAGACACATCTACTGCTGTACCGTAGATGCCTTCCAAGGTCATGTACATATAGCCAACTAGGCGATCAAGGTCGTAACCTTTATGCGTCCATGGTGCTGGTAAATAGTTGCCAAATAATGCATAGAGCAAAAACAGTGAGGTCACTATTACGAGGACCATACCATTGGTTCTGCGAACGCTTTCAAGGATGATGGCAATCAAAAACAGACCTACCCACACATCGGTTGAGTTGGGGGCTGTGTTTCTATCAAACATATCATCGCCACCACTCATGATGTAGTAAGCGACAAAGATGGAGCCAAGCGCAAAGAGGACATCCCACCACATCAAACGATTCTTAAAGCGAGCTGCAATCGGGAAGCTTAGGAATACTAGAAACAGTACCAAGGCAACGTGAATGACACGTAGTTGCTGTGTGGGAACAATGGAATACGCTGCATACAAATGAAACAAGGACATGCCCACAGCCACCAAGGTGATGAACTTGGCCAAGAGACCTTTGTAGTCATTGGAATCACCTTCTTCCTGCTTAATGAAGGCGTCTAATTTTTCTTGTGTTTCGTTATCAATCACGGCTTGGGTCATGTCTCTACCTATTTTTAAAGTCTATTTTGGGTACTACAAAAAACCTCAGGAGTGCTTTTTGAGCACCCCTGATTGAGTCATTCAGTAAATTGAGTGAATTAATTTACTTTGATGTTCTTTTCTTTAAAGTACTTCAATGCACCTGGGTGATAGGCGATTGGAGAAGACTTTTGTTTTTGATTCTCAAGCGTGACGTTGATGTATTCCTTGTGTGTACGGACCAGCTCAAGCTTGTTATCGAAAACTGCTTTAACAATTTTGTATGCTTCGTCATCAGA
>JBJOJF010000127.1:0-4241 GCA_046046735.1 Pseudomonadota bacterium | reverse complement strand
CGGTCTGCCTCATCTAAGACGAGGATTTCAATGGCATTGAGAGAGACGCAGTTTTGTGACATTAAATCGAGTAGACGACCTGGTGTTGCCACCAAGATATCAAGTCCAGCTGCGATTGCTTTAATTTGAGGATTGGCGCCAACGCCACCAAAAATCACTGCAGACTTTAGGCCGGTGTACTTGCCATAGGTAGTAACGGACTCTTGAACTTGGGCTGCTAACTCGCGGGTGGGGGTCAAAATTAATACACGTAATTGACGCTTACCTGAGCCTGGCTTTGCTGTTGTGCTGAGTCTTTGCAGAATAGGGAGGGTGAAGCCGGCAGTCTTGCCAGTGCCCGTTTGTGCGGCGGCAAGTAAATCTCCTCCCTTTAGTACTGCGGGGATGGATTTTTCCTGAATAGGGGTGGGGCTGGTGTAGCCTTCCTCGCTAATAGCGCGAAGAATGGATTCTGATAAACCGAGATCTGTAAATAACATGGGGGCCAAAAAGAGATTGGCCCGTATTCAATTAAACGACTATCCCGGCCAATGGGGTGAGCTGCCACACTTAAGGTGTTTGCAGAAAGAGCCCGTATTTTAAGCTATTAAGCGAGATTATTTGATGGATGCCAGAGATTCGGTGTGAAAGTGTTGGCATAACCGGATACAAATAATTTTTCGGCGCCAGTATTGGGGTCAAAAACTGCCCGCTGTATACGACCAATATTGCCGCCGTATACATGAATGCTAATTGAGGTTTGATCGCTTAAATCATTTGCGACGACATGGACATCGTGCGTATTGGGGGACACGGTTGCTATTTCGCCTGGTCGACAGACAAATGACTCACCGGCAAGATAGCTGCCATCTGCTTGACGGAAATAGTCAGCGCTGCGCTCTTGACCGCGCAGCTGTCCAACCATTCCCCATACTGTGTGGTTATGGACTGGCGTCTTTTGATTGGGCCCCCAAACAAAGCTGACCACAGAGAAGCGATCCAATGGATCTGCATAGAGTAGGTATTGCTGGTAATACTCTGGATGCGGCTTAGAGAATTCTTCAGGCAACCAATCATCAACACGGATTAAGTCATGCAATAAATTTTTACCCTGTGTAAATATTACTTCTTCGTTAGGCTGCCCCTCTAGAAGTGAGCTGAGACCCTTTACAAAAGTGAGTAATTTGCCATCTTGCATATAGTCTCCGGAGGGTAAATTTATTGATCTTTAGTAAAAAGCCAGTCTGGAAAGCCTTTAGGCTTGAGAGTCACTGTATCGACACAGACGATATGCAGTAATGCGCTCGCGATGAGTTCAGGCTCGGCATCATCCCGAATGCGTTGTGCAGTTTGCTTAACTGCGATTTGAGTACGTCCGCGATGCTCAATGACTTGATCAATACTGAAAAGATCATCTAAGCGTCCTGGCTTATAAAAGTTCATGGTGATCTCGCGAACGGGCAATAGAATGCCAAATTCATTAATGAGCTTGGTGGGACTCAGACCTCTTTGCTGCAACCACTCAGAACGGCTCCGTTCAAAGATCTCAAGATAGCGGGCGTGATAGACAAAACCAGCAGCATCAGTATCTGAGTAACAAACGCGAAAGAGGAATGGGGGGTGAGTAGAAACGGTCATGAGTATTAAAAGAGGCCTATATTTTTAGAATCATATCGCGATGTGCGATCCCAGCTTCATCATAGATATCACCTAACGCCATAAAGCCAAACCGCTCATAAAAGGGAATCGCCGATAGTTGAGCGTGGAGTTCAAACTGATGAATACCTTCAGATGCCCCCAGCTCCAGCAGGGCGCTTAATAGCTGGCCTCCCACCCCTTGTTTGCGGTAATTGACCAATACTGCCATTCTGCCAATCCAGCCGCTTTGAACACCATTTGCTGGCTTTACGATAAACCGGGCTGTACCTACGCAAATGCTATTGATATAGGCCAGGGCATGCCGAGCGATTGGATCAAATTCATCGAGCTCCATCTCCTCGGGGACGGATTGCTCTTCAATAAATACGGCTTTACGAATGGGGTAAGCCTCTTTTTGGGCATCTTGCCAGGATTTAATGAGTATCACGGTCTTTAGTAGTATTAAATGAACTAGCCTCGGAATTAGGACTCAGTATGCACCTTCATCGGTACAATGATTTGGTGGTGCTTGCTTATCGGCATCCCTTTTACACTTTTATTTAGGAGTTATTTTGAAGAAATCATTACTTGCTACTTTAGTTGCTTCATTGGGCTTGTACGCAGCTGGCTCAGTATTTGCTCAGACTCCAGCGAAAATGCTGCCACTAGCAGCCGAAGCTGTTGTATTAACAGCGACTGTGGACTCAGTTGATGTTAAAAAGCGCATCGTGGTATTGAAAGATGTCAATGGTAATTTGGCGCAAATGAATGTATCCAAACAAGTAAATGATTTGGATAAAGTGAAGAAGGGTGACCTGTTCGTAGTTGAGCACGCTCAAGCGATTGCTGTTGGTTTGGTAGCCGCACCGAAAGATGCAAAGCCAGGCGTTTCAGGCGTTCGCTCTGTAGTCATTTCAGGAAAAGGTTCTGCTAAGCCATTCGAAGAAACAACGGATACTGTTTATGCAACTGTAAAGATCAGCACGATCGATGCTAAAACCCGTGTGGTGACTTTCACATTGCCTTCAGGCGAGAAGCAAAAAGTTAAAGTAGATCAAAGCGTTTTAGGTCTTGAGAAATTTAAGGCTGGCGATGACGTGATGGTTGAGTTTGTTGACGATACTGCGATTGGATTTGTAACTCCAAAGAAGTAATTCCAAATTCGTAGGTAGTAAAGAAATAAAAAAGGCCCGCATTGCGGGCCTTTTCTTTAGACGTAAAACTTAAGCGTCTTTGGCAATCATCACGTCTGAGGCTTTAATGACTGCCCAGGCTTGATCTCCAACTTTGAGCTTGAGTTCATCGACAGCTTCATTGGTAATTGATGCAGTCACAATGTGTCCGGCGCCAATATCTAATTTCACATGAGAGGTTGTTTGACCCATTTTGAGCTCAACCACTTTCCCGCTGAGGGTATTACGAGCGCTAAGTTTGACTTTCAGTTCCATGATTTCTCCTAGTAGACGTACTGTTTTGCGTAGATAGCATCATTGTAGAGGGCTTCTTTGTACTGAGCCTTGCCATAGTTGCGAATAATCGCCTGACCTTCATCAGAAGCAACAAATTGTATGAATTTAGATGCAATATCACGATTTTCAGTTGCTCCAACAGGTGCGACCAATGCATCGTAGGTATTCACGAGGTAAGGGTCGCCACGATACAAAATTTGCAATTCTGGCGCCACATTTTTCTCTGCTACCCAAGTGCTGCTATCACTCATAAAGTAAGCCTTTTCTGCATTTGCTTTTTTGAGTGATGCAGTCATAAAGTCATTAGTAACAATGTACCAATTTCCTTGAGGGGTAATACCGGCCTTTTTCCAAATATCCATTTCTTTTTGGTGTGTACCAGACTTATCTCCTCTGGAGATAAAGTTAGATTGGGCTTTAGCAATTTTGCCGTAGGCATCAGCGCCGCTGCTGGCAGATTTGATGTTTGCTGGATCATTCTTTGGCCCTACGATATAAAACTCGTTTGACCCAATCAAAGTTCTTCCAGTGGCCCAGCCTTCAGCAATTGCTTTATTCACCGCTTCAGGGGCGTGCACCATGATCATGTCCACTTGTTGCGTCTTCAGGAGGTTAAGCGATGCGCCGCTTCCCGCCTTAATCCACACTAATCGAGCACCTTCTTTTTTATCAAATGCCTCGCCCAGTTGCTGCAGAAGACCTAACTCGCCAGGGCTACCAGTAGCTAACTTAAAACTTTTAGCTCCTTGGCCATAGGTAGCCTCCACTTTAGGAGGGTTTGATTGAGCCATAACGGTTTGTATTCCTAATCCAATCAAGAGGGCAGAAAGTAGGGCGCTCAAAAAGCGTGGAGTTTTCATGATTACTTCTTAGCGTTAGGGAAGAACAATTGCTCGCCACCAATTTGGTAGCTGGCAATAACGTCCTGACCATTCTTTGAAGTAATCCAATCGATAAAGGCTTGACCTTCTGCTTTCTTCACGTGAGGGAATTTAGCTGGGTTCACTAGCATGACGCCATATTGGTTAAATAACTTTGGGTCACCCTGAACGAGAATAGCAAGGTCGCCGCGGTTCTTAAAGCTGAGCCAAGTAGCGCGATCTGCCAAGATATAACCATTCATTGCAGATGCAGTATTCAAAGCAGGGCCCATAC
>JBJOJF010000126.1:0-29778 GCA_046046735.1 Pseudomonadota bacterium | reverse complement strand
TTGATTGGGCGGGAGGTGAAGAGATTGTGAGCTCACCACCTTATCTCGCAGTCGGATTTCGCCTGCCTTGATAGGTTCAAAACCGCAAATTGCCCTCAGAACGGTAGATTTTCCACAGCCAGATGAACCCAGTAGGCAGCCGATTTCACCCTGTTCTAGATTTAAATTGAGACCTTTGACGGCAGTGACGCGACCATGGCCATCTCGACTGGGATAGTCGATTTCTAGATTCTGGATCGAAAGCAGAGTGCGAGCGGAGTTCATCCCTATAATTTTCTCATTAATGCTAATGGTTTAATACATAGCTAGAGTCTAAACGGATTGCCGATTTCATGAATCGTATTGTGGTGCCACTTGCCCTGTTGTTATTTTTGCCTTTGTTTGGCTTGGCAGCGCCATTCCTATTTCCCGGGCTAGGTGGCAGCACACTTCCTGCAACGGGCACGTTAAGCCACCTCTGGGACTTTGTCCTGGGTGGTTACATTATCTCGACTCTATTGCTGATAGCTGGAGTAGGGTTGGGGGTATTCATTCTGGGCGTTGGTAACGCTTGGATTATTGCAAGCTACGACTTCCCAGGTAAGAAGGTATTCGAGTGGGCTTTGATTCTGCCGCTTGCTGTACCGACTTATGTCATGGCTTACCTCTTCGTTGATCTTTTGCAATTTTCTGGACCAATTCAAACTACCTTGCGAACATTGTTGGGAATGGATTCGTTATGGTTCTTTCCTGATCCAAGATCTTTAAGCGGGGCAATCTGGTCTTTTTCTTTTTGTTTGTTCCCTTATGTTTATCTCATTACGCGCACAGCATTCTTAGAACGTAGCGGCCGTCTGATTGAAGTTTCCGAAACCTTAGGCTATAGCCCTTTACAGGGCTTCATGAAATTAGTCCTGCCTATGGCTAGACCGGCTATTTTTGCTGGCATGGCCTTAGCTTTGATGGAAGTATTGGCGGATTTTGGTGCGGTGTCTTACTTTGGTGTACAAACCTTTGCTACTGGCATCTTCAAGGCCTGGCTATCTTTCGGTGATCGCTTAGCTGCTGTTCAGCTAGCATTGGGATTGCTCAGCTTTGTGCTGTTAATTTTCTTTATTGAGCAAAGTAGTCGCTCTAAATTGCGCTATGCATCTACATCTCAGAGCAAACCGATTGCCAAGCGCTTGCATGGAAGACTTTCATTCTTTGCATTTATGTTCTGCGGTCTTACGCTGCTATTTGGTTTTTTATTGCCCGCTTTTGCGCTCCTACAACTGCTCTATAAGCAAGGTCTCAGCGTAGATATTCGTTATCTTGATTGGTTGGGCAATTCGCTTTCCGTTTCCCTGTTGACGGCTTTGATATCAGTTGCACTTGCCGTATTCTTTGCATATTCAGTAAGGGTTAATTCACGATTGAATTGGGTGAATCGCTTGCTCGGATTTGGCTATGCATTGCCAGGCGCTGTGCTTGCCATAGGAATTTTATCCTTCTTAGAAATCTTCCAGTTGGCTTGGTGGATGTCCGCAAGCATATTGGTATTGGTATATGCCTATTTGGTCCGATTCCTTTCTTCCAGCTTGCAAAGTGTTGAGGCTGGCCTATCAAGAATTACGCCATCTATGGATGGCTCGGCTGCATTGCTGGGTTTATCGAAGGCGCAAATTCTCAAGAGGGTGCATGTACCGCTGCTGAAACGCAGCTTAATTACTGCAGGCCTCTTTGTTTTTGTGGATGTCATGAAAGAGCTTCCAGCAACCTTGCTCTTGCGCCCATTTAATTTTGATACCTTAGCTGTCGCCACCTATCAATTGGCTGCTGATGAGCGTTTGGCAGAGCTAGCCTTGCCTTCCTTAACCATTGTTTTAGTGGGGCTTTTTCCGGTTCTCATCCTTTCAAGGGTGATCTCTAAGTCCTAGGATTTGCCCCTATAATATTTCTTAATTGATAATGATTCGTATTTGTGATACATTGGATTTATTCCAATTTCATCATAAGTAGAGCAATGTTTAAGCAACTTACCCCAAAAATTCTCACAATCTCCGTAGCGTTGGTATCAAGCCTGTTAGTTTGTGAAGTCAAGGCTCAGTCAGGAGGTAAGGAGCTCAATCTATATTCCGCTCGTCACTACCAAACGGATGAAGCGCTTTATAGCGATTTCACTAAAAAGACAGGCATCAAGATCAATCGCATCGAAGCTGATGACAATGCATTAGCAGAGAGGCTGAAAAGTGAGGGCGCTAATAGTCCTGCTGATGTGATTTTGATGGTGGATGCTGCAAGACTATGGCGTGCACAGATCGATGGATTCTTTAAGCCGATCCAATCAAGATATTTAGAGACTCGTATCCCCGCGAACTTACGTTCTAAGCCTGATCCGGAAGGCTCTACTTGGTTTGGTTTTTCAACTAGAGCGCGCTTGGTTGTTTATAACAAAGCAAAAGTTAACCCGCAGGATGTCGATACCTATGAAAAGCTTGCTGAGCCAGCTAACAAGGGGAAGGTTTGCACTCGCTCAGGCGCGCATCCTTATATGCTCTCGTTGATTGGCGCCATGATCGAACGTCGCGGTGAAGCGGCTACCGAAGAATGGGCCAAAGGAATGGTTGCGAATATGGCACGTCCGCCACGAGGCGGTGATACCGATCAAATTAAAGCGGTAGCATCAGGCGAGTGCGGTGTTGCCCTTACAAATTCCTACTATCTGGTTCGCTTATTACGCTCCACTAAACCCGAAGACCAGGACTTAGTCTCAAAGATTGGTTTTGTGTGGCCCAATCAAAAAACGAGCGGGACCCACATCAATATTGCTGGCGGTGGTGTAGCAAAGAATGCCCCTCATTCGCAAGCTGCAACCCAGTTTTTGGAGTACTTGGCTAGCGATTCCGCTCAAGAGTACTTTGCCAATGGCAATAACGAATGGCCAGTCGTGAAATCCGTCAAGATTGAGAATGAAGGACTCAAGATGCTGGGGTCATTTAAAGCAGAAAATGTTTCTGTTGCCGCTATTGGCAAAAACCAGATTGCTGCCCAAAGATTGCTTGATCGGGTAGGTTACAAGTAAAACTCGCTAGAATGGATTGATGTTCAATTAAACGCCCAGCTTCCATGAATACCAGTCGAGTTGTCTTCACTATCTGTTTCGCGGTTCTTTTAGCGGCTTGCTCAACACCTCAAAGCGAATTCGGTGTCTATCGTCAGTCTGATGGTTCTGTTGGAGTGCATGCCCCAAAGTCAGCTGATGATTCCGAGGCTCATGCTGCCGCGGTAGAGGAGTGTAAAAAGTTAGGAAAGCGAAGCGCCACTATCGTTGAAACACGTAAAACAGTGAACGATCGCTTTCCTATGACCTACATTTATAAATGCAACACCTACTAAGCTAAATCAATGCTCTGATATCAGCTCAGCAACCATTTCTTAATGGATTTGTTGACGCACATCGCATCAATAGCCAAACCAAAGAATTCAGATCCATTGGTGATCATGCTTTCAATGGCTTCAACCTTGCCAGACTTGATTCCACGCAAATACGTAGCAGCACGGTAGCGAAGGAAGTGCTCATTCTTACCTTCTTCGTTATCGGTAGAGCAAATCTCTAGACTGCCATAGCGCGTTTCTGGGTTGATATTCAAAATAGAAAGGCCTAACGCACCAACCAGGCTTTCAGGCACAGGGATTGGAACATAGGAGTAGAGGGAAACTAATTGCTCTTCCTCGTCTACTTCAATGATGTGATCTACATCGAACACATCTTTTTCTGTCAATTCTGTTTCTCCAGAATCGCCACCACCAAAGGTTGACTCGAACTGAAGCATGGCGGTATTGCTATCTTTAGAAATCTCAATCATGTCTGGATAGCCAAGCAGGCCTTTCCACCAGTACATCAAGGAGAAAGTGCAAGGTTTAACTTCTACCAAACCCTTTTTAGTGGACTTAGCAAAGTACAGACCGTAAAACTCATCATCTTCTTCTAGTCCGTATTGATCAACTTTGAGCTTTTTCGGCGCAGCTACTTTGCTTGATTTCTTAGCGGCTTTTTTTGGCGCTGGTTTCTTGGCCGCAGGCTTTTTGGCCACAACCTTTTTAGCAGCCGTTTTCTTAGGCGCTACTTTTTTGGCGACAACCTTTTTGGCTGCTGGTTTTTTCACTACCTTTTTCACTACCTTCTTTGGAGCTGCTTTTTTAGCAACAACCTTCTTGATAGCTTTCTTTGCAGGGGCTTTTTTTACCACCTTGGTAGCTACTTTCTTTTTTGCTGGTGACTTCTTTGTAGCCATGGTCTATTACCCTTCTTTTGGTAGTTAATGTGCGTAGTGCACAAGTGAATATTACTTCAGTTTCGAGCAACTTTTGCTGATTCTTATATGGGGATTTACCTTGTAATTTCAAGGGGCTTGAATGCGTGAGAAAAGTACTTTTGCTCTGCAGCGCATTCCGACTTGAATTTAATCTTGATGTTGCTACACTGGAGTGGAGTAGTTATGAATAACCTCAACCTAAAGAGAATCTATGTTCCCTGAATATCGCGAATTAATTACTAAATTAAAAACATCAGATCGTCATTTTTCTCATTTATTTGATAAGCACAACAATCTGGATCAAAAGATTCAAAGAATGGAAGCACATTCTGAACCAAGTACGCCAGAGGAGATTGAAATCCTGAAAAAAGAGAAGTTATTACTGAAGG
Source organism: Pseudomonadota bacterium (assembly GCA_046046735.1). Lineage (GTDB taxonomy): Bacteria > Pseudomonadota > Gammaproteobacteria > Burkholderiales > Burkholderiaceae > Polynucleobacter. The sequence goes on along the minus strand of JBJOJF010000126.1, from coordinate 25,112 downwards.
ATCAAATCTACGCTGTCTTAAAAAAAGCTAGCGCGTAGTTGATACGCGGCATCAGAGTCTCGAATATGGTCTGATGCCGGTATTGCTGAATTAAGCCTTTTTCAAAAAGCAGGCCTTGAGTAGCATATTGCCTGCCTCAGTCTTGCAATCTACCTCATGGTCACCTGACACCAAGCGGATGCCTTTGATCTTGGTGCCAACCTTGAGAGTCGTTGAGGACCCCTTTACCTTTAAATCTTTAATTAGTGTGACGGTATCTCCGTCAGCCAACAGATTGCCGTTAGCATCTTTAACGATTAATCCAGTCTCTTCTTCTTGGGCGGCAGCTGCGATTGGCCATTCATGGCCACATTGAGCGCAAACATAGTTCTCGCCATCGGGATAGGTCATATCCTCTTGGCAGGCGGGACATTTTGGAAGGCTGGTAGAGGTATTCATTTGGGGGCTAGCAAAAAGTGATTTCAACAATCATTTTAATCTAGCCCCATCCCTATTTAGCTTGAATCAGGGGTGCATGCTTTTTATTAAAACAAGATTCCACTGATAAAGAGGCTGAACAATGAAATAAAGATGCTGGCAAAGAATGCAGTCCAGAAGCTAGAAATCGTAAAGCCACTGACTAGTGCAGAAACCAGCATCAATACGAGGGCGTTCACTACCAGTAGAAATAAGCCCATCGTCAATACAGTTAACGGCAAAGTGAAGAGAATGAGTAAAGGCTTCACCACAGCATTGGCAAAGCCAAGCAGCAGGGCGGCTATCAATAAAGACCCGCCATCCGCAAAGCGCAAGCCGCTAAAGAGATAGCTGGCAACCCAGAGTGAGAGGGAGGTAAGACCCCACTGAACTAAAAATGGTACTAAGTTACCCATGAAGAATGTCCTTTACTTGGCGGTTGAATGTTGAAATCTAAATAAATACTATCAGCAGATTAGTAATGCGGTGGAATTTCATCTTTGAGATTCCGGCTGCCTGGGTTATCGCCGCTGCCAGCCTGCTCCTTGATGGACTTTAACTCGCGGTATAGGAATTCAATTTGCTGTTGTTGTTTGTATACCGTTTGATTTAGTTGCTCGATCAAATCTTCAGTAAAACTGAGCTTGATCTCTAAGTTAGTAATGCGATCTTCAGTCATGCCAAGTTCCTTTTATTGAGTATCGACTAATTCAAATCGACCATCTTCCATCTCTGCTTTAGGTCTAATCCAAAAATCATGTGATTGCATGGATTCATATACATAGGCGGGCTCTAGGCTTGCTTCGATATTGGCTAGTAAAACCACCTTATAGAAGCCGCCTGTTTTGATGTGTCTCAGCTTACTACCGGGCTTAAAGAGGCCATCATCGGCATCGGCCATTTTAGTTTTGCTCATGATAAAAAAGTGCTTTCTCGGTATGATCTATGAATGACAAATTTAGTCCCGTACTCCATTCTAGATATATCTCCGATTCCACAGGGATTTACTGCAGCAGATGCTTTGCGCAATTCATTGGATGTTGCTCAGCATGCAGAGTCATGGGGGTACACCCGCTATTGGGTTGCAGAGCATCACAATATGACTGGGAATGCCAGTTCAGCCACTGCAGTATTGGTTGGATATATCGCTTCCGGCACGAAAACAATTCGGGTTGGATCTGGAGGGGTCATGCTGCCAAATCATGCTCCGCTAGTGATTGCTGAGCAGTTTGGGACGCTTGCATCCATCTACCCTGGAAGGATTGAGTTGGGCTTAGGTCGGGCTCCTGGTACCGATCAAATGACCGCCAGGGCCTTACGTCGAGATTTGTTGGGTAGCGATGACCGCTTTCCGCAGGATGTTCGAGAGTTACAGCATTACTTTGGCCCCATACAAGAGGGGCAGGTCGTTAAAGCTATTCCAGGCGCGAATACAGAGGTTCCGATCTGGATTTTGGGTTCTAGCTTGTATGGTGCTCAATTGGCTGCCCACTTCGGACTACCTTACACCTTTGCCTCTCATTTTGCGCCTGAGCAATTGCTCGATGCCCAATCTACCTATCGCAGTCTATTTAAACCGTCTGATGAATTAGCCAAACCTTATTCTGCTTTTGTTATGAATGTGGTGGCTGCTGACACCGATGAAGAGGCTGCGCATCTATTTACGACCTTGCAACAGAATGTAATCCGGATGCGTCGAAATACGCGTGGCCAGCTACCCCCGCCCATTGATGATCTAGATGATTTTTGTGAACCACATGAAAAAGTAACGGCAGCTCATGCTTTGCAATGTTCGGCAGTGGGGTCTTTAAAGACTGTTCAACAAGAAATGCAACGTTGGCTTGATTTAACTGGTGCCAATGAAATTATTCTCACTGGTCAAATCTTTGATCACAAGGCACGTCTCAGATCATTTGAGATTGCTGCAGAGGCCGCTAAGGGTTTGCGTTTTAGCGCGGCAGTTTAAAAGCTTGATAGTCAGCTGTAATGAGAATTTCTTCGGCAGCAGCTTTTTTACTTAGCTTAAGTAGGGCATTGTCCTTGCTAATAATGATGGCGGGCTTCAGCTTATAGGCTAAGTCGAGAAAAATTTGGTCATCCTCGTCCTCGCAACTCCAGGGCGCACTTGCAAGAGTGTCATCGCTTACTAGGCTTGCCAATGAGTGCCATTGCTTCAGAATTTGATCCTGTTGTGTGTTATTCAGGTTAAAGATAGGGCGCCCAATCACATCAGCTAATTCTTCGAATGTTTTTTGGCTGGCTGGCGCATGAATTTCTTGGTTCAGAAGCGCCTGCTTTAATTCACTGGCTCTGCGATCATTAAAGACGAAAATATCTAGCAAGATATTGGTGTCTAAAACAACGGTCTTCATTGTTGATGGTTGCGCCAGATCTCTGGAGTAATGGTGACTTGACCTTTATCGGAAGAAACATAAGCTTCACCATCTTGAATATTGATATGCAGCACCATACTGCGCTCTACTAAATTATTGAGTTCCTTGGCTTGTTCGGCGGGAATCGAGATCACTTGCAGATTACGAGCGCGAGTGAGTTTATTTGCAATAGCGTCCCACCAAATTTTGCTCGTATGACCGCCATAGCAATAAACAATTACTTGATCTGATCTGCCGCAGGCCTTCAGTATTCTTCGCTCATCTGGTTGACCGATTTCAATCCACAGTTTGATGGCATCAGTAAGGTCTTTTACCCATAAGTCCGGCTCATCGGTGTCGCTCAAACCTTTGGTAAATACCAAATCTTCTTGTGCTTGGAGGGCAAAGGCAATGATACGAACCATCATCCTTTCTTCGGTCTCGGAGGGATGTTTAGCAATAGTGAGGGAGTGACTGCCGTAATAGTGGCGGTCTGAATCTGCGACGTGGAGGTCGGCTTTATGAATAGTTGCGCGTAGAGCCATGGTGCATTATCGCCTCTAATCTTGGCGGCAAGCCCTGTAATGACTACTTCACTGTCGCTGGTACCAGTATTATTGGGGTAAATGCCCCAAATTACTGCGTATCGCTAAACCCATGATCCGGATTACCGAACTTCGTCTACCTATCAGCCATGCCCCTGAGGCATTGGAAGAGGCGATCTTAAAACGCTTACAGCTAAAGCCGCAGGATCTCATTCGGACAGAAGTATTTAAGCGTAGTTATGACGCTAGGAAAAACGTTGCCCTTGCATTTATTTATACCGTCGATCTCTCAGTAAAGGATGAGGAGGGTGTATTAAAGCAATTCTCCAATGACATTCACGTCAGACCTTCACCGGATACGAGCTATCACTTTGTTGCCAATGCCTCACAACTCAAGACGGAGCCATTTGCGCGCCCTGTAGTGATTGGTTTTGGCCCCTGCGGAATTTTTGCTGCGCTCGTTTTAGCGCAAATGGGATTTAAGCCTATTGTTCTCGAACGTGGCAAGCAAGTGCGTGAGCGCACCCAAGATACCTGGGGTTTATGGCGGAAGAATGTTCTCAATCCAGAATCGAATGTGCAGTTTGGTGAGGGTGGGGCCGGTACCTTCTCGGATGGCAAGCTCTATAGCCAAATTAAAGACCCTAAGTTTTATGGCCGCAAAGTTATTAGTGAGTTTATTAAGGCAGGAGCCCCAGAAGAAATTCGCTATGTTGCCAAACCTCACATCGGTACATTCCGCTTGGTTGGTGTTGTCGAGAAAATGCGGCGGGAAATTATTGAGCTGGGTGGTGAGATTCGTTTTTCCCAGAAAGTCATTGGCTTTGATATTGAGAATGATCAGATCAAGGGCGTCAAAATTGAGGGTCATGCGGATCTTCCGGCAAATCATGTCATTTTGGCTTTAGGTCATAGTGCGCGGGATACCTTTAAAGCCTTGCATGATGCAGGTGTCTATATGGAAGCGAAACCTTTCTCAGTTGGATTTCGAATCGAGCATCCGCAGTCATTGATTGACCGAGCGCGTTTAGGTCCGCATGCTGGAAATGAGTTGATTGGCGCAGCAGATTACAAGCTTGTTCATCACGCTAAAAATGGTCGTGCTGTTTATAGTTTTTGCATGTGCCCAGGCGGCACTGTTGTTGCTGCAACTTCCGAGCCAAACCGAGTGGTAACCAATGGCATGAGTCAATACTCACGTAATGAGCGAAATGCGAATGCTGGCATTGTGGTTGGGATTACACCTGAGGACTATCCTGGTGGACCTCTTGCAGGTATTGAGTTCCAGCGGGCACTAGAGTCAAAAGCCTATGAACTGGGTGGCTCTACCTATGAAGCTCCAGGCCAGTTAGTAGGGGATTTCTTAGAGGGAAAGGCCTCAACAGAGTTTGGCAGTGTGATGCCTTCTTATAAGCCAGGAGTGCATTTAACAGATCTTGCTGCGAGCTTGCCAGCTTATGCCATTGAAGCCATTCGTGAGGCAATTCCGGCCTTTGAAAAACAGATTAAAGGTTTTTCGATGAAGGATGCGGTACTCACTGGCGTGGAGACTCGCACTTCGTCTCCCTTGCGCATTACGAGGGGCCCAAATCTCCAGAGTCTCAACATCAAAGGTCTTTATCCTGCGGGTGAGGGTGCTGGTTATGCCGGTGGAATCTTGTCTGCAGGTGTGGACGGTATTAAAGTGGCAGAAGCTGTTGCGCTCGACTACCTTTCTAATTGATCACTATTCATGAATTCAGAAGTTATGGCATCCCCACAGTCTGAGAAAGAAGTTCTTTTTCATCCTGAGCTATTGCAAAAGTTTGATATCAATGGGCCACGCTATACCTCCTATCCGAGCGCCGATCGATTTCATAATGAGTTTGCTGAGGGTGATTATTTAGGCGCGCTGCAACGTGTTGCCAAAGCGCACGAACCTCTTTCTCTATATTTCCATTTACCTTTTTGCCCTAATATTTGCTATTACTGTGGTTGCAACAAAATCATCACCAAAGACCATGGCCGTAGCGCAAAGTACATTAAATATTTAGCAAAAGAGATGTCAATGGTGTGCTCCGCTATGGGCGCCCAGAAAAAAATCCCTATTACTCAATTGCACTGGGGAGGCGGTACTCCTACCTTCTTATCCCATGAGGAGATGACTGAGTTGATGCACCACACTCGCGAGCATTTTGATTTGCTCCCTGGTGGTGAGTATTCAATTGAGATCGATCCTCGGAGAGTAACTGAGGCGGACATTCGTTTGTTGGCTGACCTGGGTTTTAATCGTATTAGCTTAGGTGTTCAGGACTTTAATTTAGAGGTGCAGCAAGCAGTTCATCGTGTGCAGACTATTGAAGAGACTCAGGCGGTGATGGATTGGTCCCGTAAGTATGGATTTAAGTCAAGAAGTGTGGATTTGATCTATGGTCTACCAAAGCAAACGCCTGAAACCTTTAAGGAGACGGTAGATGCAGTGCTAAGAATGGGCCCTGACCGTTTATCGGTTTATAACTACGCACATCTGCCGCATATTTTTAAGCCTCAGCGCCGAATTTCTGAGGCAGATTTGCCTGGCGCTGCCGATAAGCTCGATATCCTTTCGAATACGATTGAGAGATTGGGTGATGCGGGCTACGTCTTTATCGGTATGGATCATTTTGCAAAGCCAGATGATGAATTGGCAATTGCACAAAGAGAGGGCAAGCTTCATCGAAACTTTCAGGGCTACTCCACTCAAGCCGAGTGTGACCTTTTGGCCTTTGGAATTTCTTCAATTGGCAAGGTTGATGATTGCTATTCACAAAATGTCCGCACTCTAGATGAATACTATGCTGCGATTGATCATGGGCACTTGCCAACTCTAAGAGGCCTGCAGCTGGACAAAGATGATCTTTTGAGAAGAGAGTTGATTGGTGAGTTGATGTGCCAATTCTCTTTGGATACAGAAAGCTTTGCTAAGTCACATGAAATTGACTTTCCAAGTTACTTTAAGACTGAGATTGACGAACTCAAAACTCTAGAGGATGCTGGGCTTCTCGAGTGGCGAAATAAAACCATGCTTGTTCCTATCAAAGGCAGGCTGCTTGCAAGACGCGTTGCTATGACCTTCGATCGTCATCTACGAGAATCCCAGGCTAAGGGCACTTACTCAAAAGTTTTGTAGGGTAAGTAGTCTAACAATGGGTCTGATTTGACCCAGATCAAAAAGTCTTCAAAATACTGTTGCTTTTTAGCTCAGAATAAAAATGCGCAGCCTTTGTATTTGATGCAAATCAAACAGAGACCTCTGCATCACTTTGAAAATAGAGTCATCGAATTGATAACAGAAAAGGGGTACATCATGCGTATTAAAACTCTAGTAGCCGCAATGGCAGCAGTTGCTTCATTGGCACCAATCGCCGCTCAAGCTCAGTCTGCAGCTGAAAATCCATGGATGGTGCGGGTTCGTGCTGTAGATGTTTTATACCAAAATGGTCAAACTGGTGTTGCTTCTGATCTGAATGTAAAAGCGAAGAATCAATGGATTCCAGAGTTTGATATCTCTTATTTCTTTACTAAGAATATCGCTGCTGAGTTGGTGTTGACATGGCCGCAGCAGGTAAATATCACTGCTAATCCTGGCGATACGAACATCGGAAAAATCACAGCATTGCCACCTTCATTGTTGGCCCAGTATCACTTCACTGATTTGGGTGCATTTAAACCGTATGTCGGTGCTGGTATCAACTACACCATTTTTGGCAATCGTCAGAACTTCCCAGCACTTGGTAATTCAGTGCAGGTTGAGCCTTCAAGCGTTGGCTTTGTTGGTCAAGTCGGTATGGACTATATGCTGGATAAAAACTGGGGTTTAAACGTTGATCTCAAGTACGCAACAATGGCAACTAATATTCAAGCAGTTGCTGGTGGTGCAAATCTAGGTAAGCTGACCTTAAATCCATGGATGCCTGCTGTTGGTGTGACTTACAAGTTTTAAGAATTCAGTTCTTACTACTTGATATAGAGCCCCTGAGGGGCTCTATTTTTTTGTGACTTACATATCCGTTAAGTGCTCAATGAGGGCCGTAAATTTCGCCTCATTAAATGTAAAGTTATCAAAACGCTGGAGCGCAGGGTGGCTAGGTGGCTGAACTCTGCGTTTGATGTATTGATCCCAGTGATTGAGTTTCCATTCGTCTCTGGGGTCAGCCCTTTTCTCCATACGAATCTTGGCTTCATTTTCATCTAGATCAATCCAAGCAATTTTGATGCTTGATTCTTTGGCTATACCCAGCGCCTCAGGATCAAACATTTTTCCACTTTGAATTTCGCTAGAAAAAGGTCCGACCAATATAACGTTGACGCCTAACTGGAGATTTTCCTTTGCAATTGCAATAAGGCCAGAGTATTCCCAATCTCTTAAATTTTGCAGATAGTAAGGACTATCTCGATCGTTGGCATTGTTGGTGGTGAGTTTCATCACATGCGAGCTAAAGGCTCCATATGCAGTATCTTTATCGAGAAAGAAAAAGTCCTCCCCGGTTTTTTCGACAATGAGAGGCAAGGCTCTTTTTGCAAGAGTGGATTTACCGGTGCCGGCATGGCCTGCAAATAGGATCAGGCGAGGGGCAGTGGGGCTTAATTTACAGGTCATGGGTCTCCCTAGATCGCTTAATGCCTGCTTAAATTCTACTTCTCAATCCCATGTTTATTGGAAATATCACCACTTTGCGCGAAGTGACGATAATGTCGCCATGGCTTTAATCGTACTCACTGATGCAAAACTGGCTTTTGGCCACGTTGACCTCCTCGCAAACACAGCTTTTTCTCTCGAATCTGGAGAGCGTGTTGGCTTAATTGGCCGAAATGGCACAGGTAAATCTTCTTTATTGAAGATTTTGGCTGGCATAGAAAAAATGGATGATGGGCTCTTGCAGTATCAGCAAGGCCTTCGCATTTCATATGTTCCCCAAGAGCCGATATTCGAAGCTGAAGAGACTGTATTTGATGCCGTTTCTAAAGGCGTATCTCAAGCCAAGGCTTTGCGTGAAGAGTATGAGGCACTCAGTGTCGGCGAGTGGGATGATGCTTCCCATCATCGCCTCGATGAAGTCCAATCTCAATTAGAGGCTTTGAGTGGCTGGAATTGGGAGCAACGTGTTCATGAAACTTTGGATCGCTTGCATTTAGAGGCTGACGTCAAAATCAGCACTCTTTCTGGTGGAACGAAGAAACGAGTTGCATTAGCACGCGCCTTAGTAGAAATGCCTGATGTGCTGTTGCTAGATGAGCCAACCAACCATTTAGATTTAGATTCGATTTCCTGGTTAGAGGAGTTGCTCAAAGAATACAAAGGCTCCGTCATTCTCATCACGCATGATCGTGCTTTCTTGGATAACGTCTGCACGCAAATTGTGGAGCTAGATCGCGGTATTTTGCGTAGCTATCCTGGAAACTTTTCCGCTTATGAGGTGCTTAAAGATCAAGAGCTTAATGCAGAGTCTTTAGCCAACGCTAGAGCCGATAAATTATTAGCCCAGGAAGAGGTATGGATTCGTAAAGGGGTTGAAGCAAGGCGTACCCGAAGTGTGGCGCGTATCGCTCGCCTTGAAAATTTACGAGCCAGTCGGGCCCAGCGTCGCGATGCTATGGGTCAAGTTAAGTTGGCAGTGTCTGCTGGTGACCGTAGTGGAAAAATTGTTGCTGACTTACAGGATGTTTCCAAATCTTATGGCGACCGATCGATCGTTAAAGACTTTACCGCAACCATATTGCGGGGCGATAAGGTAGGTCTGCTAGGACCAAACGGTGCCGGTAAGACAACCTTGCTGAAATTAATATTAGGGACAATCGCGCCAGACTCTGGTACTGCCACTATGGGTACTCGCATTGAAGTGGCCTACTTTGATCAGATGCGGGAAGGTCTTGATCTCAATGCATCGCTTGAGGATTACATTAGTCCTGGAAGTGAATGGATTGAAATTAATGGCAATAAGAAGCATGTCAAAAGTTATCTCAGCGATTTCTTATTCGCACCCGAGCGCACTAACTCTCCGGTAAGTACTTTATCTGGTGGTGAACGCAACCGTCTATTGCTAGCGCGTCTGTTTGCCAGACCCGCAAACGTTTTGGTATTGGATGAGCCAACTAACGATTTGGATATCGATACGCTCGATTTATTGGAGCAATTACTGCAAGACTATAAGGGTACGGTTTTCTTAGTCAGTCATGATCGCTACTTCTTGGATAACGTAGTGACTAGCATTATTGCTAATGAGGGTGATGGATTTTGGCGTGAGTATGAAGGTGGCTACGAGGATTGGAAAATTCAAAAGGCCAGGTCTGACAAGATTCGTGCTGCAAATGGCGGCGCCAAGTCAGGAGATAAGGTAGAGGCTAAGGTGGAATCAAAATCTGAGCCTAAACCAGCTCCAGCTAAGGTTGGGGTTCAAAAGCTCAATGGCAAAGAACGTCAGGAATTAGAAGCGCTCCCCTTGCAAATTGAGACTTTAGAGACCGAGCAGGCGGATATCGGCATCGCGATGAGTAATCCTGATCTTTATAAGAATGAGCCTGAGCTGGCTGCAAGTATGCAGGCCCGCTTATCTGAAATTACCGCCGATTTGGATATTAAGTTGCAACGCTGGGAATTACTCTTAAGTCGCTCCGAATCCTAATTGAATTAGTTGTGTTTAGATTTGAGTCGTGCAAATGCCTCAAACCCAAAAGAGGCTACTAGTGCAATCAATAGGGCGATCGCACTAGATGGTGCAGTCTTGATGGTATTCATCAGAAGTGAAGTAAATAAACTCAAATTAATCACAATTGCACACCACAGAATTTTTGGCTTAGCTCCAGTCTGCTTGCAAACTCGGATATGCCCATAAGTGATTACTGCATAAACCAGTAAAAATGCCAGGCTAGCCATTTGACCTACTTCGCTTAGAGGGAAGACTAAGGCCAAGACAATTACCCCAATTGATGAGATGGTGAGGGCACGCAGATTATTCTTTAGAACACTGCCTCCTAGTGCGCTGGATACTTCTTTCTTTTTCGTGAAGTCAGCAGCAATATTGGAGGCCGCAAAAATAGTCGCATTGACTGCAGCGGCGCAAGCGAGCAAAGCAGAAATACTAATAACAACAAACCCTAGTTTTCCGGCAACTAGTTTTGCTGCATCAGCCAGCACATGCCCATTATCAAGTTGGATTACGTTCAGAGGCATTAATAAAACTACCGCTATGCTAACCGCTAGGTAGGCAATTGTTACCAAGATCAAGGCAGAAAACATAGCCAAAGGCAGTTCCTTTTGTGGACTCTTCATGGCCGATGAGGAGTTGGTCACCACACCAAAGCCTTGGAAATTAATGTACAGAATCCCTGCGGCTACCATGATTCCTTCAATGGAGCCGCCTCCCATGTCAAAGCTTTTGAAATCTGCCTGATGAAAACCCATGGCAGAAAATACGAGCAAGCTAATAACCACCAATCCAATCGCCAGTGTTTCAGCGCGACCCACAAGGCTAGGGCCCAATAGATTGAGGAAGGTGCAAATGAGAATGATTGCAGCAGTAATGCATTTCAGTAGAAGGGGTGATAAATCTCCACCAAATAAGGTATTGGTGTATTCAACAAAACCTGCTGCGTATAGTGCAGCAGCAATGAGGTAGGCGATGTATTGAAAAATATTGATGCCACCAGAAATGATCCCAGGACCAAAACTCATTACCGTAAAGGTAGCCGCTCCGCCGCTACTTGGAAAAGCGGAGCCGAGTTTTGCATAGGAGTAGACCGAGAATGAGGCTGCGATAGCGCCAATCAAAAAAGCCAGAGGCACATGAGTGCCTGCATGAGAGCTTGCCAATCCGAGTAAGGAGTAAAGGCCGGCACCCATCATGCCGCCAATCCCTAGGGCGGTGGCAGAAAATAGACTAATGTCGTTAGTTTGCTTTACGCTCTGTTTAAGTAGTTTTGAGTTCAACAGGGACTAACTTGCATTCGCACGGCGAAGTTGATTTCGTAGTTGCGTGATTTCTTCAAGAAGATCAAGTGCAAGTGCAACCCCTGGCGTATTGAGTTCCAAGTCATGCATTAGGTGAGCAGCGGTCTTTGCACGACGCAAGGAATCACCGCCAAAACGCCAGTCTTCAGGGGAGGATCCTGCTGGACTCAGAACACCTTCAGATACCCATGACATGATGAGATCCTCTGGTGTACGAGAGGCTTGTGAAAGCTCCACAATACTCATGTGCACCTCATCTTCTACGATGGCACCTTCAATCCAGGTGATTTGTGTTTGTGTCATATTCATCATCCTTTCAGGTGAGCTCTAGGCTTGAAATCAAAAGCCTTTTCAAAAGCTTGATAAGCCTCTTTTTGCGCATCAGTATCAGCGCTTGGCAACACGATGGTTGGCACTACATACAGATCTCCCGCCTCTTTGCTGGGAATTCCCTTGCCCTTAAGGCGCATTTTTCGACCTGCCACTGTGCCAGCAGGAATCTTCAGCTCTAGAGTGGAGCCGGCTGGAGTGGGTACATTCACTGTAGCGCCTAAGGCAGCCTCCCATGGTGCGAGAGGCATATCAAGGTAAACGTCTTTTCCGTCAACGCGATAAATTGGGTTGGGATGGAAATCGATCTCTAGATATAAGTCACCTGCGCCACCTTCGCCAATTCCGGGACCGCCTTGTCCAGCGAGTCGTAGATTTTGACCAGCTTTAATTCCTTTTGGAATGCTGACATCGAGTTTGCGCTCTTGAGTGCTTACATGACCACTCGCATCTTGAGTCGGCATATGCAAAGCAATGGTACGTTTTGCTCCGTTGTAGGCATCAGCTAGATCAATCAAGATTTTTGCGTGGTGATCTTGACCTTTAAAGTTCATTCCTTGACGGGGATCCCCACCACGACCACCTTGGCGATGACGGCCTCTGCCAAAGAGGGATTCAAAAAACTCGCTTTGATCGCCTTCAAAACCACCGCCATATCCTGGGTGGCCACCACCATATCCACCATCAGAATATTCAAAGCCTTCATTCCAATTCGGTGGAGGAGTGAAATCCTGCCCATTTTTCCAGTTGGCGCCCATGCGATCGTAAGCGGCGCGCTTCTCTGTATCTTTTAATACTGAATAGGCTTCGCCAACGGCCTTGAATTGCTCTTCAGCACCCGCCTCTTTATTAACGTCTGGATGGTACTTTCGGGCAAGCTTGCGATATGCCGCCTTAATTTCAGCCTCGGTAGCACCGCGTGCAACACCGAGTGTTTCATAGTAATCCCTGAATTTCATATGCTCGCTTCAGTCCTTGTGAATCAATAAGTTCAATTCTACAGTTGTCTGAGCTGATTTCAATCCACTTGTAGGCAAAGAAAAAGCGGGCGCAGGGCCCGCTTTTGATCAATGAGCGTTTGAGGTCTACTTAGCTCATTACTCCAATTTGCCATGGTACAAATTCATAATCTCCAAGCCCTAGTAACTCGCTCTTAGAAGGTTCCCCAGAGGCAGTGCGTAAGAAAAGCTCAAAGATGCGCTGACCCATTTCCTGAACAGAGACTGTGCCATCGAGGATTTCTCCGCAATTGATGTCCATATCTTCAGTCAGGCGTTGATACATTGGGGTATTAGTAGCGAGCTTGATGCATGGCGCAGGTTTTGAGCCAAACATGGAGCCACGTCCTGTTGTAAAAGCGATCAGGTTGGCACCGCCAGCAATCTGGCCAGTAGCGGAGACGGGATCAAATCCAGGCGTGTCCATAAACACAAAGCCTTTAGCAGTTACAGGCTCTGCATAGCGATAGACTTCCATTAGGGGGCCAGTACCACCTTTCATTGAAGAACCAAGTGATTTTTCAAAGATGTTGGCTAGACCACCAATTTGATTGCCTGGACTAACTTGCCCATTAATTTGTACATCACGCCCAACTGAATATTCGTCCTTCCACCAACGAATCCGTTTAATCAGTTTTTCACCAATTTCTTTGCTGGCAGCTCTGCGGGTGAGGGTGTGCTCTACGCCATAAATTTCTGGTGTCTCCGAGAGAATTCCGGTTCCACCATGGCGAGCCAGGATATCAATCGCCGCACCTAAGGCAGGGTTGGCGGTAATGGAAGAAAAGCCGTCTGAGCCGCCGCACTGCAAGCCCACACACAAGTGACTTGCAGAGACGGTCTGACGTTTTACTTTATTCGCTTCTGGTAATAGTGCTTTAACTGCTTCAATACCCGCTTCAATCGTTTTACGCGTACCGCCAGTTTCTTGCATGATGAAAGTATGCAGGGTGGAGTTTTCTTTAAGGCTCTCTTGCTCCATTAATCCTTTCAGTTGATTACGCTCACACCCAAGTCCAATAATGAGCGCTGCTGCAAGATTAGGATGCTGCGCATATCCCGCCATTGTTCTCCGCAGCAGTTGCATCGGTTCGCCACTCATCTCCATTCCACAGCCGATGCCGTGACTGAAAGCGACAACGCCATCAATATTTGGAAAATCTTTTAAGCGCTCAGGAGTAAACCATTCAGCAATTTTGTTAACTACTGTTGCAGAGCAATTAACAGTTGAAAGAATGCCAATGAAATTACGTGTTCCCACTTTGCCGTTCGATCTGACATAGCCCTGGAATGTCGCGCGCTCTGACTCGGGAAGTAGCTTGGTAGGCTTGTATTCACTAGCGTAGGCATAGTCTCGATCAAACTCCCTAAACTCCGTGTTGTGGCTATGAACCATCATGCCTGGCTCAATATCCGTATTGGCAAAACCAACCGTCACGTTATATTTGAGAATCGGCTCGCCTTTGAGTATTTTCTTGGCTGCGATTTTGTAGCCAGCAGGAACTTGACTACGGCTTGTAAAGTTTTCGCTAGGGACAGATTCACCAATGGCAACATCAATGCGAGCCACAACCACATTATCGTTAGGATGAAGGCGAATAATGGGGCCAGCTAGCTTTTTCTCAGAAGTTTCAATCATTACTATCTTTCAATGTATATATGTAAATTACTCAGCACTGGCGCCTGATTTTTTCACAATCGGACCCCATTTAACAACTTCAGACTTAATGTAGTCTGCTGTTTGGGCTGGGGTGCTTGTGACGACATCAAAGCCCTTGGAGTTTAATTGTGTCTTGATTTCAGGATTATTCAGCACGCTAATTAACTGGGAGTTGAGCTTATCCACAATTGCTTTTGGAGTGCTCGCTGGAGCCACGATGGCATAAACCAATTCAACTTCGAATTTTGGCAAGGTTTCAGCAATCGCAGGAATCTCAGGAGCATTTGAGCCACGCTTTAGACTTGTTACGCCAAGACCAGTTAACTTTCCAGATTTGACATAGGGCAATGCTGCAGGCGTACCTACAATGGCGGTTTGAATTTGGCCACCTAAAACATCTGTCAATGCTGGTGCCGCACCTTTGTATGGCACATGCAAAATGTTTGTACCAGCCTGTGTATTAAAGAGCTCTCCAGCGAGATGTAATGGGGTGCCTGCACCAGAAGATCCAAAGCTTACTTTCCCTGGATTGGCTTTTTCATAAGCGATCAGTTCAGGAACAGTCTTTACTGGAACCGAGGGATTTGCCACCAACATCAAGGATGATGATGCCACCAAGGAGATTGGAGAGAAGTCTTTAACGACGTTGTAGTTTAATTTTTTGTACAGGGTTTCATTGATGGCTTGAGTGCCTACCATCATCAGAAACAGTGTGTACCCATCACTTTTTGAATTGGCAACATATTCGGCGGCAAGATTGGCGCCAGCCCCCGGTTTATTTTCAATAATGATGGGCTGACCTAGGCTCTCCCCTAATTTTGGTGTAAATCCACGCGCCAAGACATCTGATGGGCCGCCTGCAGCAAATGGAATAATTAACTTGATGGGTTGAGTGGGGTAGCTTTGTGAATTTGCTACAGCAGGTAACAGAGCGCCCAAAACTGACAGTGTCAAAATAATTTTTCTCATGTATCGTCTCCTTAATTTTTAAAAATATATAGTGCGTAAAAATTCCTAGTAAATCAAAAAATGAAAATCCAGAACGCTAAAATCTATCCTCTTTCGATTCCTTTGATTGAACCTATCAAAATGTCTCGAGAGATTGTTGCTGATGCGAAAACAGTTTTACTTTGTCTAACTGATGAGCAAGGTAGACAGGGTTGGGGTGAAGCGTCTGTTGCGCCCTTAATGACTGGTGAAACCTTAGACAGCTTAGTTGGCAGTCTTAAATACTTGGTGGAAAAGGCTGTACAAGTAGATTGGGAATCTCCAGATGGTTTCGCAGAAATTTTTAATGCCATTTTGTATTCAAATGCATCTGCAAAATCCTGTTTGGAGATGGCGCTCTTAGACTTGTATACACAAGAGGCATCAATACCACTATGGAAATTCTTGGGTGCCAATGACGGGCAGTCAACATCACCAGCCCCAATCCCTATATTGCGTATGCTGGGTGGATCTTTAGATAAGGAGCTTAGTGATGCAAAAGCGTTACGTGAATTAGGCTTTAAGCACTGGAAAATTAAAATCGGCTCACTCTCTTTAGAAGAGGATCTCCATCGAGTAAATGTGCTGTGCGATTTTCTTGAGGGCGATACTGTTTCTGTAGACGCCAACTGCGCTCTCAAGCTGGCTGATGCGATTCGTTTTTGTGAATCAACAGAGGCTGCTCGACTCACCTTTGTTGAGCAGTTAATTCCTGCGGACCTGCCGATGAGTGATTTCGTGGAGCTTAAAAGACGATCACCCCTTCCAATTGGTCTTGATGAATCTATCCACGGCATCAAGGAGCTTGAGGAGTTTATTGAGGCAAATGCATTTAATGGAGCAAGCTTAAAACTCATTAAAACGGGTGGGCTTATTCCCGCATTGGAGTGCGCTAAGCTGCTTAAGAAGCATAAGTTGGCATTGAACTTGGCATGCAAAGTTGCTGAAACATCATTGTCAGTTGCAGCTACCGCATCTCTCGGCTTTGCTGTTGGCAATGTGGCTTGGGGATTTAGCATGTCAAATCAGTATCTGCAGGTGGATATCTGTGATAACCCGTTGACGGCGATAAATGGACATATAGAGGCGAGCCAGCTCGCAGTTATCGGAGTTGGAGTCACGCCAAATATCAGTCGCGTTAAGGAAGTCATTGCTAAAGGCTACTCCGTTATTCAATGTTGAGAACATCGAAAGCGGCTTTCAATCTTCTGGAGTAAGAGTTAGAAGTCTTTTTGATTTCCTCTGGCGACCACGTTCTGAAGCCTTCACCAGCCTTCATACCTGTCTTCCCTTCGCTCATCAGTTGAACGACTTTTGGGGGGAGGGTGGTGATATTGGATAGGGATGGATAAATTTCTTTTGCAGCATTAGCCATTCCATCCCACCCTGAAATTTCTTTTTGGGTCATTGGCCCAACGGCAGCGTATCTAAATCCGAAGCTATAACGCACAGCATCATCAATATCCTCTGGAGTGGCAATTCCTTCTTGGACTAAGGAGAGGGCCTCTCGCATTAAGGCGTGTTGAATGCGATTTGCTAAAAATCCAGGGATATCCTTTTTCACTAGCACTGGCTTTTTATCGATGGCTTTGTAAATTTGACATGCCTTTTCAGCAAAAGCGATGTCTGTTTTTTCGCCCATCACAATTTCTACTAATGGGACCACTTCAGCTGGCATGAAATAGTGCGCACCGATCATGCGGTTAGCCGTCTTTAATCCAAGTGCAATTTTGCTAATGGGAAAGCCAGAGCTATTGCTGCCAATGGGGATATGTGCTGGAACGACTTCATCTAGATGCTTGAAGATAGCTTGTTTAAGTGCCAGGTTTTCAGCGATCGTTTCTATGACCCACTCACAGTCATCCCAATTTTTCCAAGCCTCAAGTACTTCAGTAGTTTGAGCAGAAAAAATTTCACTGGATTGTTTTTTTGAATTTTCACCGGAGAGGCCAATTTTTTCGGCAAGTGCTATTGCCTTACTCAAACAGGCATCCGATTTCTCTTTGTTTCTTCCAAGGATGACGACAGGGATGCTTTTGGCGATGAAGCCAGCGGCAATGCCTGATGCCATGATGCCGGTTCCAATAACAGCTACATATTTCATATATAAGACCTATACGGATGAGTTATAAATGCCAGTAAGAGTAAAAACATAGATAATGACTTAAGATTATCATTAATTATGGTTTAATGCTTTACCCACTAATTAAACTTGTCCGTATAACTTAAATAAGGATTTCTACAAATGACTATGCATAACCCCTTTCAGCCAGTTGAGAAAATTAAGGCGGAAGTATTTATGTCGATGCCGGCTAAATTTAGAAAGAAGTCACGCACTGGCTGGTCCGATCCAAATCGTCAAAATGCTGAAGTGGAGTGCTTCTTAGAGGGGCCTTCTTTTGACCGTGAGGGCAACCTATGGTTTTTGGATATCCCGTTTGGTCGAGTCTTCAGAATTACACCAAAGGGCGATTGGGATTTAGTAACCCAGTTTGATGGTTGGCCTAATGGATTGAAGTTTCACAAAGACGGTCGGGCATTTATTTGTGATTACAAGTTAGGCTTATTGGCGCTTGATCCAAAGACTGGAAAAGTCGAGACTATTTTGGGATCAATGTATAGCGAGAGCTTTAAGGGATTGAATGATTTGCATTTTGCTTCGAACGGCGACTTGTACTTTACCGATCAAGGCCAAACTGGCATTGCAGATCCAACCGGTAGAGTATTTAGATTGCGCGAAAACGGTCAATTAGATCGTCTGGCGATTAATGTTCCAAGCCCTAATGGCATTACCTTAAACACACAAGAAAAGCATGTATTTGTAGCAGCTACACGCTCACAGCAAATTTGGCGTTTGCCACTGATGGCTGATGGCTCTGTATCTAAGACAGGTGTAGCTGTTCAGTTGACTGGTGGCGTTGCTGGACCAGATGGTATTGAGATGGATTCTGAAAATGGTTTGTTAGTTTGCCATCTAGGTATTGGTATCTGGAGATTTGATAGCAATATGTTGCCAACACATCTCATTTATTCTGAAAACCCACATCATCATCACCTAGCAAATATGTGCTTTGGTGGAGAGGATGGTAAGGACCTCTACATTACTGAATCTCTATCTGGAGATATCTTGAAGGCTCGCTTGCCAGTTGCAGGCAAGAAAATGTTCGGTCTATCTTAAGTTGAAAGAAAGCTTACCCCTTTATAAGACTTTGGCGAATGCGCTGGGTAAGCGCATTCACGATGGCGACTGGGCTGTTGGATCCAATTTGCCTTCCGAGGCTGCACTTTGTACTAGCTTTAGCGCTAGTCGGCATACCCTGCGGCATGCACTACAAACCTTAGAGGCCGATGGTTTAGTGTTACGCCGTCAGGGCGCGCCTACTCAAGTGATTTCAAGGCAGAAGGTCAGAAGATTTACCCAAAGCTTTAATTCGCCAATTGATATTTTGAGTTATCCAAGGGATACCTACCGAGAAAACATCATTGAAGAATTTATTGAGCTCGATAAGTCTCTCAGTGAAATGATTGGGGGTGCTGTCGGCTCCTCTTGGTATCACATCGGCGGTCTTCGCAAGCAGCGTGAGTCCCAGCAGGTAATTGCCTGGACTGATATTTATATTCTTCCTCAGTTTGCCTCACTAACATCTGATCCTGAGCATAGCCAGGTAATGGTCTTTGAGCAAATCGAGAAAAAGTATGGCACTAGAATTGATCGGGCAGAGGTTGATGTGTATGCCGTTGGCGCTCCAGTGAATGTCGCTAAAAAACTCCAGCTAAAGCCGCATGATCCCTGTTTAGTGATTGTTCGGCGTTACTTCGACGATCAAGACAAGCTCTTTGAAACTACGTTTACCTACCACCCTGAAAATAAATATATCTATAAGATGGAGTTTAAGAGTGGCTCAGGAAAATAAACATTTAGATCTGATATGAAATATTTACCAATAGATAAAGCCGAAGAATTCATTGCGACTGCATTGCAGGCCAATCAAGTGCCTGCCGCCGATGCTAAGCGCGTTGCGCAGTTGATGATTCAGTCGGATATGGTTGGGGCTGATGGTCATGGGATTTTTAGATTGCCTGCGTACATTAAAAGAATTCGGGCTGGCGGTATTAATCTCAACCCCAATATCCGTATCGAGCGGGAGCAGGGTGCAACTGCGCTAATTAACGGCGATAACGCTTTGGGTCACCTGGTGATGAATCGCGCTGTTGAGGTCGCCATTGAGAAAGTGAAGCAACACAGTGTTTGTTGGGTAGGTAGTCACTTTGGCAATCATTCTGGCGCAGCATCTGTTTATGTGAGGAAGTTGGCAGAACAAGGTTATATTGGAATCTACATGGCGGTTGGCAATGCAAACCACATGGCACCTTGGGGTGGCATTGATTTATTGCTGTCAACGAATCCAATTGCGATTGCTGTTCCAGCAGGCGATCATCCTACGGTGTTGTTGGATATTGCCACTACAGTTGCAGCCTATGGCAAGGTAAAAGTAGCAGCCCAAAAGGGAGAATCGATTCCGGATACATGGATGATTGATAAAAAAGGTCAGCCGATTACAGACCCGCAAAAATCCAGTGAGGGCTCTTTGCTTCCAATAGGTGGGTATAAGGGTTATGGACTTGCAGTGATGATTGGCTTACTTGCGGGGACGCTCAATAACGCAGCTGTTGGTAAGGATACGATTGACTTTAATGCTCACCACGATCTGATTACCAATACTGGGCAAACTATTATTGCAGTTGACCCAAGCGCCTTTGGTGATCGTGAGCAGTTCGTGCAGCGTGTGATTACCTTGGTAAATGACTTGAAGGCTTCTTCGAAGTTGCCCGGCGTTAATCAAATTCGAGTACCAGGAGATGGGGCTGCCAAAGTAATGGCAGAGCGGAGCAAGCAAGGCATTCCAATTTCACCTGAATTAAAAGAAGCTTTGAATCAGTGCGCTAAGGAGTGTGGAATTTCAGTTTTAGATTTATAAACTCAATGGAGGAGACAGAATGATTAATAAAACCATTAAAAAAATAGTATTAAGTTCTTTGTTAGCACCTTTTGTTTTTGGAACAGCATTTGCTGCATACCCAGATAAGCCAATTAAGATGTTGGTTGGTTATGCGCCTGGCAGTTCAACTGACATTGTTGGTAGGATGGTTGCTAATGAGCTCAGCATTGCCTTAAAGCAGTCGGTCATTGTTGAGAATCGTGGCGGAGCGGCTGGCAGCTTGGCTGCAGATGCTGTGGCTAAAAGTGCACCAGATGGATATACCGTTTTGTTTGCTCAGAATGGCTTAGCTATTAACGTTGCGGCAAATCCAAGGCTGCCATTTAATGGCCAAAAGGACTTATTGCCAGTGGTGGGGGTAGCTGCTACGCCTCATATATTGATTGTGAATAACAATTCAAAAGCTAAGAATGTTGCCGATTTGATTGCCATGCTTAAAGCGGATCCTGGCAAGATGAGCTTTGGTTCGTCAGGCATCGGTAACTCTGATCACATGGCTGGAGAATTGTTTCTAGCAACTACTGGCACTCAAGCAATACATATCCCATATAAAGGTGGATCTCCTGCTGCTACTGATTTGGTAGGTGGGCAAATCGACTTTTATTTTGCCGGTATGCCAGTTGGCCTTCCTTTGTATAAGGGCGATAAGGTAAATGCTTTGGCGGTTACTAGCAAAAACCGTTTTAGTGGAGTACCTGACTTGGTAACCATGCAAGAGGCGGGTGTCAAAGGTTACGAGATGGCACTCTGGCAAGGGATGTTTGTTCCTGCAGGCACTTCACCAGCGATTATCAGCACCTTAAATAATGCGGTTCTCAAAATTCTAGAAACCCCAGAAATGAAGGAGCGATTTGTGAAGGCAGGAGTTCAGATTGCTCCAATGAATACCCAGCAATTTACTGATTTATATACTTCTGATATTGCACGATGGAAAGTAGTCATCGAGAAAGCAAAGATTAAACTGGATTAAATTCAATCCATAAACTGCGGGGGTATTGACGAAAGTCGATACCCCTTTTTTATTGCGGACTGAGGTCAAAAATCAGGACTTCAGCATTGTTGCCACCCTTGATGACAAGCTCATTCTCGCCTTCAATGAAGAGTGCATCGCCACCCTGCAGGGTAATGTCATTCACAACTAACTCACCTTTGATGAGGTGAACATATCCTTTGCGGCTGGGGTCGAGAGAAAGCGTAGTGGATTCACCTGCGTTAAATAGGCCTGCATACATCTTGGCATCCGCATGAATCTTGACTGCGTTGTCGCCACCTTGGGGTGATGCAACTAGACAAAGCTTGCCCTGCTTATTATTTTGTGGAATCGTTTTTTGCTCATAACTTGGAGCAACTTCCATGACATTGGGCTCTATCCAGATTTGCAAAAAATGAGTCGTTTGATCTTTGGCATGATTAAATTCACTATGAGTCACTCCGGTTCCTGCGCTCATTCTCTGAACATCCCCAGGTGGAATTCCTTTGACATTACCCATGCTATCTTCGTGCGCCAATTCACCTGACAAAACATAGCTAATGATCTCCATATTGCGGTGACCATGCTTTCCAAAGCCCATCCCCGCAGCTACTCGATCTTCGTTGATTACTCTCAAATTCCCCCATCCCATGAACTGGGGGTCGTGGTAACCAGCAAACGAGAAAGAATGGAAGCTTTTGAGCCAGCCATGATCGGCATAACCACGGTTTTGAGCTTTTCTAAGGGTCAGCATAGAGAGATACTTTTTGAAGTTGAATAAGCACATTATCATTAGCTTTTGACATATTTGCTGATTGGCCTTGCATGGGAAGCTTCAAACAAGACATTACAGAAACCTACCTGGGGCTCTATGAGACTGCCCAGGAAAAGTGGGGTGATTTTGTTCAGTTTTTGAGTGAGACCTGGCCTATCCTTGCATTTCTTTCAATGGGTTTGGCTGGCATTTGGTTGTATGCAGATCCACCGCCACCCAGGCATGTTGTTATGGCAACCGGACAGCCCGGCGGCTCCTATGGAGAACTTGGGAAAAAATACGCTGCCTTTTTTGAAAAGAAGGGCATCACTCTTGAGTTGGTTCCCACAAAAGGTGCGCAAGAAAATATTGAGCGCTTAGTGGATCGTAAGGATCCTGTTCAAGCAGCCTTTGTAGAAGCTGGCGCATTTAATCCGCATGAAGTTAGAGGAGTGCAGTCCCTGGGCACAATCTCATATGACCCTATTTGGTTGTTTTATCGTGGCAAGGAAATAAAAGAAGCAAATTTTGCGGAAATCAAAGAGCACTCTAAATACTTTTTAAATTCCCGGATGTCTGTAGGTGAAAGAGGGAGTGGTACATATGCTCAGGCAATCCAAATCCTGAAGGCAAATGGATTTGACGTCGGCGCCCACTTTTTATATCTATCCGCATCAAAATCTGTCGAAGCCTTGCAAAAGGGCGAGATTGACGCTGCCTTCATTGTGGATTCATATGAAGCCCCCAATGTGCAGGCATTACTAGCAGACCCCAGTCTGCGTTTATCTGCATTTCCACGAGCAGAAGCCTATGCGCGTTTGCTGCCTTATATGCAAATTCTCAATGTCCCGGAGGGTGGATTTAGTTTGATGCGCAATTTCCCGCCGAGGGATATCAAGCTCATAGCTTCCACTACGAATTTGTTGATTGATGAAAGAATGCATCCGGCTCTCCAATTCTTATTTTTAGAGGCTGCACGCGAGATTAATGGCAGGGCCACTTTCTTTTCTGCCCATGGTGAATTTCCTTCCTTTAAGACTACAGGTCTCCCAGAAAGTCCCGTCGCTTTGCATTATGAGAAGAATGGCTCACCACTACTCATGACCTATTTGCCGTTTTGGTTGGCAGAATTAATTAATCGTTTGATATTTGTATTGCTGCCATTTTTTGCCATCGCCTATCCGGTGCTGCTCACGCTGCCTGGCTACCGAAATAAACGGATGCGTCGCAAGATTAATCAGTTGTATGGCGTGCTCAAGGCATATGAGCAAGAGTTAACAGAAAATTTCCAGCCGGAAGTTAGGGATGAATATCTGAAGAAGCTCGACTTGCTCGAATACCAAGCGCTTCAACTGAAAGTATCAAAAAGTATGGCTGGTGACTACTATGCCTTACGTACAAGTATTGACTATGTCCGAAATTGTCTAAATCGGGGTGTACTCCCTTATCAACTTCAAGACGGATTTGCAGATATTTAAATTTGCACAAGCTCCTATTCTAATTACTACAGGTTAAGGCCATGAGACCCTACGATCATCCCGCTAGACGGCAGTTGCACGAAGAGGTTCACGCGCGCCCACCGATTGCCCTTTGGCCAAACGAAAGAGTCTTATCTCAATCCTTTTTGCTAGATGCACATTCACGCGAAACTCAGATGCAGTGGATTCAGCAGTTGAGCAAAGCTCTTGGCGTTGCGAATGATCATGAGCAAGATCATTCTTTCAAGATGCTTACTTTGGCTCCAGAGCCACTGAGAGTCATCATTAAGTGGGAATTGCATGGTGAATTCGCTACCATTGCCGCCATTACGCATAATCCCGTCAAAATTACTGGACCTATGCTGCAATCCCGTCTTGCTCTTGAAAAGAGTTTGGATGATTTGTTTATTAAGTTGGGTTGCCCCACCATTGTTGAGTCTGGCGGTGAGCGGATATCTGCATTAGATCTTGCGTTTGAACATCGACCTTTGTTTTCTGAAGCGCAAGAAGTTTCTTCCATCTTCAATGGCAATACAGTAGTGGGGAGCTATATTCTTTCAAGCAAGAAGGCCCAGCTCTGGACGGATCTGCGCCTGGATGAGGATGGCTTTATCTCATACTTCATTCCGCATGATGTTTTGGGTTCAAGACAGGCTGGTCGCGTTGCGAGAGCAGTAGCTGAAGCGGAAACCTATCGAATGGCAGCCATGATTGCTT
The DNA here is from genome assembly GCA_046046735.1 of Pseudomonadota bacterium. Lineage (GTDB taxonomy): Bacteria > Pseudomonadota > Gammaproteobacteria > Burkholderiales > Burkholderiaceae > Polynucleobacter. The sequence continues at coordinate 879 of JBJOJF010000126.1, read as the reverse complement.
TCCCGGTGGCCAAGAGTTTATCGATGCCACTGAGAAGTGCAGAGTCTGAATTGGCTGATTTATCCATGAGCATCTCCCAGCTGCAAACTGAGCCGGGCGTGCATACCGATAAGGATGGCAAGTTTCTAGGCGAGCTCTCTAATCTTGCATCCAGGGCGGAGCAGTGGATCTCGGGTTATGGACTTCGATTCACGGCGGCTGAGGCTTATAGCCAGCTGCTGAATAAGAATTTATACGAGCTTGCTGAGTCTCCCATCCCTGGTGTGCAATCTCTTTCCGAATTTATGGATAGACGCTTTCAGCCAGCAATGGGCACCTGCATCTGGACCCAAAGAAGATTGAAAGAGTTATCAGATCGGATTTCACGAACAACCCAAACATTGAGAACGCGCATTGAATTCGTGAATGAAGAGCAGACACAAAAATTGCTGGCGAGTATGGATCAAAGGGCGCGTTTACAGTTGCGCTTGCAAGAGACAGTTGAGAGCCTGTCTGTTTTAGTGCTGACCTATTACGCTGTTAGCCTTTTAGCTTATATGGCTAAAGGTGGCAAAGAGGCCGGGTTATCGATTCATCCTGAAATTATTGCTGCTATAGCGGCGCCAATAGTGGCTATCGTATTCCTAGTGATCAGTAAACGTAGGCGGAAACATATCACTTCTATTGGCCAATCACAGTAGTCATTAAAAAAGAGGCCGTAGCCTCTTTTTTAATTTCTGCAATTACTTTTTGATTAGCCCAAGCTATCTGCCCAAATATTGTGAGCCCAGCCCCAAGCATAAACTCCCTCAAGCGTAGATGGAGCAGGTGAGAGGCCGCCAGATCCAGGAACTGTTTTGAAGGTTTTCTCTGCAGCGTTGTACTGATGCACGCTAGCGA
>JBJOJF010000125.1:0-8279 GCA_046046735.1 Pseudomonadota bacterium | reverse complement strand
GGCAAATGAACGTGCAGACCATCGCGCTGCTTTAGTAAGTTATTTTGAGAAGAACCAGGCTCAGTTAGATGAAGATTCACAACGTCGTTTATTAACTAATCCCTTGCGTATTTTGGATTCTAAAAATCCAGCAATGCAGGATTTGATAGAGGGCGCTCCAAGACTATTGGATTTCTTGGGCGAGGAATCACTGAAACACTTTGAGGCAGTTCAGGCATTACTCAAAGCAAACAACATCCCTTGCAAGATCAATCCGCGCTTGGTGCGAGGTTTGGATTACTACAACTTAACTGTTTTTGAATGGATTACCGAAGAGTTGGGTGCGCAAGGCACGATTGCCGGTGGCGGTCGTTATGATCCTTTAATCGAACGCATGGGTGGAAAAGCAGCCCCTGCTTGCGGTTGGGCAATGGGAATGGAGCGAGTACTTGAGCTGATGAAGGTCTCAGGCTCTTTGCCAGATCCGCAAGCCCAATGCGATGCTTTTGTTCTCCACCAAGGTGGTGAGACTCTGACAGCGGCCATGATTATTGCCGAGCGCCTGCGCAGTGCAGGTATTGATGTAATCCTGTTTTGCCCTCCAGATGGCCAAACTGCCAGCTTTAAGTCGCAAATGAAGAAAGCGGATGCAAGTGGAGCGGCTTATGCCGTCATTATTGGGCCAGATGAGTTGGCCAAGAATGAGGCTCAGCTCAAGGATTTACGTACCAGCGGTGAGCAAAAGGCGGTTCCTTTGGATGGCGTGGTTGAGGCATTGATTGATGCCATCGTGGGCGCCACCGAATAGAATGGGCTTATTCTCATTAAAGTTGTAATTTATTACCGTATTTATTAGCTTGGATTGATATGCCTTTAGACCTAGAAGAACAAGAACAATTAGATCAACTTAAAGCCTTTTGGCACAAATATCGCAATCTGATCACAACAGTGGTGACAGTTGTTTTATTTGCCTATGTTGCCTATAGCGGTTATCAATGGTGGCGTAATAGTCAAGCCGCTTCCGCCGCGCAACTATACGAAACAATGATCACTGCGATTTCGAAAGGTGATAAAGATCAAACCTTGCGCGCCGCTGATGATTTGCAAAAGCAGTTTTCTGGTACTCCCTATGCAGCAATGTCTAGTTTGATTGCTGCCAAAATTTCTTCTGATGCGGGAGATTTCTCCAAGGCAACAGATTATTTGCGATGGGCTGCAAAGAATTCATCTGACAAAGGCTATTTGGCTTTGGCTAAAGTACGCTTAGTAGCTCAATTAATTGAATTGGGCTCCGAAAAGGATTTTGCAGAAGCCGATGCTGTTCTAAATGAAAAGCCGGTAAGTGGATTTGAGGCGCTTTGGTTGGAGCGTCGCGGTGATTGGTATTTAGCTCAGAAAAAGAATGCAGATGCACGTAAGAGTTATGAAGCAGCTTGGAAGCAGTTAAATCAGGCAAAAGAATTCCCTGAAGAGGCGCGTCGTCTCTTGAAGGTGAAGTTGGATGCTGTAGGAGGAGTGGCTCAGTGATGGTCGATTGCAGGCGAATTGCAAAACGAGTAACAACAGCCTTGCTTTTGAGTGCGGCAGTTGTGGCTTTAGTAGCTTGCTCTGGCGCTTCACGAGTCCGCAAGCCGGCTGAGTTGGTGCCAGTCAGCAATCAGTTTGAATTGGTTCCTGTTTGGTCAATCGGTTTAGGCTCGTCAGAGCCATTTAACTTTCACCCAACGGTGGTTGGTGATGCTGTTTATGCAGCCTCACATCGTGGCAATTTAACCAAACTTGATTTGATGACCGGTAATAAGTTGTGGGAAGTGTCCGTACCAGACCGCCTTTCAATTGGGCCGGGATCAGATGGCCGAACCACTGCTGTGGTGACCACTAAGGGCATGGTGTATGCCTATGATGCCAATGGCAAACCGATTTGGAATGTCAATGTAGGTAGTGAAGTATTAACAGAGCCAGTAGTTGCAGGCGGTATTGTGATTATTCGTGCGCTCGATAATCGATTTATTGGTTTAGATGCTCAAACGGGTGTCCGTAAGTGGACTTATCAACGTCAGCAATCTGCTTTATCTCTACGTGTTGGCTATGGCATGCTGCCTATCAATAATGAGGTGATAGTGACAGGCTTTGCTGGCGGACGTTTTGGCATGATTGCGATTGCCAATGGTGGTCTTATATGGGAAACGCCAGTTTCGTTTCCAAAAGGTTTCTCAGAGATTGAGCGCCTAAATGATGTCACCGCTAAACCGAGTATTGATGGCGATATTATTTGTGCAGTCTCTTATCAAGGTCGAGTAGGTTGTGGCCAAGCGCGCACAGGTAATTTATTGTGGTTTAAGGATTACTCAAGTTATACCGGCACTGCACAGAGCGCAAGCCTAGTCTTTGCGGCGAATGAGAAATCAAATATCACTGCCTTTGCTGTAAAGGATGGTTCCCAGGCATGGGAAAACACGCAACTGACCTTTAGGGATGTTGGCGAGCCTTTGGCAGTTGGTAAAGTTTTACTGATGGGTGATGCGCAAGGATATGTGCATGCACTCTCACAAGCGAATGGCGAGATGCTTGCACGGATTCGTCATGACAGTAGTCCAATCACCGCCGCACCGATTGCGGTTGGCGGCCTCATCTTGATTCAATCTCAAGGTGGAAAACTAGCGGCGTACAGTCCAAAATGAATCCAGTAATTACTATTGTCGGCCGACCTAACGTTGGTAAATCGACTCTCTTCAATCGTTTAACGCGTTCACGCGATGCTTTGGTTGCGGACTTTTCGGGCTTAACGCGCGATCGCCACTACGGTAAAGGTCGCATTGGTGAACGGGCTTTCATTTGCGTTGATACCGGCGGTTTTGAGCCTGTAGCAAAGACTGGCATCGTGGCCGAGATGGCCAAGCAAACCAAGCAAGCTGTTGCCGAATCCGACATTATTATTTTCTTGGTGGATGGTCGTCTTGGTATGGCCCCACAGGATCGCGTCATTGCAGATTTCTTACGCAAGACCGGTCGACCTGTAATCCTGGCGGTAAATAAAACTGAAGGTATGCAGGCGGGTGTTGTCACTGCAGACTTTCATGAACTTGGTCTCGGTGAGCCATTTCCAATTTCATCAGCGCATGGCGATGGCGTACGGGGTTTGATTGATGACGCTTTAGATTCTCTGGGCATCCCAGAGCCTGAGCCAGAAGAAAAAGACAGCGATCCTAATCGCCCCATGAAAATTGCCGTAGTGGGCCGTCCGAACGTTGGCAAGTCCACCTTGATTAACAAGTTAATTGGTGAAGAGCGCGTGATTGCGTTTGATATGCCAGGCACTACCCGTGATGCGATTGAAGTTCCTTTTGAGCGTAATGGCAAGCCATACATCTTGGTAGATACAGCAGGTTTACGTCGTCGCGGAAAAGTGTTTGAAGCGATTGAGAAATTCTCTGTTGTGAAAACCCTGCAGGCGATTGCGGATTGCAATGTGGTGATTCTGATGCTCGACGCTCAGCAAGATATTTCAGAGCAAGATGCGCATATCGCTGGATTCATTGTGGAAGCAGGGCGTGCATTAGTAGTTGCGGTGAATAAGTGGGATGGTTTAGATGCTTACGTTAAAGAGCGTGCTCGCCTAGAGATCGCTCAGAAATTGCGCTTCTTAGATTTTGCAAACGTTCATCCAATCTCTGCCAAAAAAGGGACGGGCTTGAAGGAGTTGTTTAAAGACGTAGATGCTGCCTATACAGCGGCTATGGCTAAGTTGCCAACACCGAAGTTAACCCGCATCCTGCAAGAAGCGATTGAACATCAGCAACCTAAACGGGTTGGAATGGGTCGTCCAAAATTACGATATGCCCACCAGGGTGGTATGAATCCACCGATTGTGGTGATACACGGTACATCCTTAAGTGGGGTAACTGATAGCTATAAGCGTTATCTTGAAGGTCGCTTTAGGGATGTATTCAAGTTGCGCGGCACGCCTTTGCGTATTCAAATGAATACAGCTAAAAACCCGTATGTTGATGCGGATAAGGGTAAAAAAGGCAAAAAGAAGTAAAAATATGAACAATAAGCGTACAGTTTTACGTGGATTGATTTGAAGGGCTTGATTTTTAGGAATCAGGCCCCTGATGTGAGAGGTAGACAGTAGGCAGCAAGCAGTTCAGTATTAATTGATGTGGCAACATTGTTTTAAATATAAAAAAGCAAGACTCCCAAAATATAAGCAGCGTATAAAAACCATTAAGGAGCAGTATGAATAACAGCAAAATCCAATTACTACAGGATCCTTTCCTCAATGCATTGCGCAAAGAGCATGTTCCTGTCTCTATCTATTTAGTCAATGGCATTAAGCTTCAGGGCAATATTGAATCATTCGATCAATACGTTGTTCTATTGCGCAATACCGTGACCCAGATGGTTTACAAACACGCCATTTCCACGATTGTTCCTGCTCGTGCAGTGGAGTTCCGTACGGAAGAAGTTAGCTCTGTATAAAACGGGTGTAGACGCGGCACGCGCGGTCCTGGTTGGGGTTGATACAGGGCGCGAAGATTTTGCAGACAGCATGGCAGAGCTCAGTCTTTTGGCTGACAGTGCTGGCTCTATACCCACAACTAGCATCATTGCGCGCAAAGGCAAAACTGATCCTGCTTTATTTATTGGTTCAGGCAAAGCAAATGAGTTGAAAAAGGCGATGGAAGAGAATGGCGCCGAGCTTGCTATCTTTAATCATCCTTTATCGCCAACCCAGCAACGCAATCTAGAGCGACATATCGGCTTTCATGTCATGGACCGCACTGGCCTGATTTTGGATATCTTTAGCCAAAGAGCGCAAAGTCATATTGGTAAGACTCAAGTGGAGTTGGCCCAAGTTCGTTATCGGATGTCGCGACTCGTGCGCGCTTGGAGTCACTTGGAGCGTCAGCGCGGTGGTATTGGTGTCCGTGGGGGTCCAGGTGAAACTCAGATGGAGTTGGATCGCCGCATGCTGGCAACTAAGGCCAAGCGCTTAGAAAATGAACTGGAAAAGCTCCAGCGCCAACAAAGAACCCAAAGAAGGGCAAGAAACCGTAAGGATGTGTTCTCGGTATCTTTGGTTGGCTATACGAATGCTGGCAAATCCACCCTGTTTAATTCCCTTACAAAAGCTGGGACTTATGCGGCTGATCAGCTTTTTGCCACTTTAGATACCACTTCCAGGAAAGTCCATTTGGATGAGGTTGGCTCGATTGTGGTCTCCGATACCGTTGGATTTATCCGTGAATTACCCCACCAATTGGTGGAGGCATTTAGAGCTACCCTGGATGAAACCATCCATGCCGACCTGATTTTGCATGTAATTGATGCCTGTAGCCCTGTAGCTAGGGAGCAAAAGGCTGAAGTAGAGGCTGTTTTAAGAGAAATTGGGGCGGATGACATCCCTCGAATAGAGGTAATGAACAAGATTGACCAGATGCCCCAGACCTTTACAGAAGGGGCGGTTTTGGTGCGTGATTCAGAAGGAATTCCGAGTCAAGTTTACCTTTCCGCCAAGACTGGCTTAGGGCTTGATTTATTACGATCTGCCCTCGCGGAATGCTCTCAAATGACTGATAGAATAAGGGTCGAGCAGAATCGTGCCAAGGTCCAAATGGCCCCAGACGAGTTTTTAGCTCCTTTACCTGAACGACCAGAAACATCCGAATTTAATCCGATCCCTAACCGAAAATATTCACCAAACGATGCGTAAATTTCTTGAGCTGTTTTCGGTCAATGATCCAGGCTGGGGTAATAGTCACCCAGGCAATGGGTCAAAAGACACCAAAGATGGACAGGTTGGCGACCAAGCCCCTAAAACTGATCCGACTAATACAGAGTCTGAGAAGCCGGTAGAGACTCAACCAAAAAATCCACCAGCAAGACCGGATGGTCCGCCGGATTTGGATGAATTGTGGCGTGACTTTAATGATCGCATCAGTGGGATTTTTGGAGGCAAGAAAAAGCCGGGTGGGTCATCAGCTAAACCTGCAAGTAAACCAAGCGCTACGGATATTCCTCCTCCCTCACAGCGTGGAGGTAGCGGTGGTGGTAACGGTGGCATGAGTGCGCCCAACTTCAACTTCTCAAATCCATTTGGCTCTAAGGCCACAGTGATATTGGCAGCAGGTGGCGTGGCATTGATCTGGATTCTGAGTGGTTTTTACATTATTCAAGAGGGTCAATCTGGTGTAGTTACCACTTTTGGTAAGTATTCCTACACTGCAGGCCCCGGTATTAATTGGCGTATGCCTTGGCCTATACAGGCCGAGCAAACTGTCAATGTTTCAGGTGTACGTTCAGTAGAGGTCGGTCGCTCGGTGTTGATTAAAGCGACCAATCAAAAAGATACTTCGATGCTCACTGAAGATGAAAATATTATCGATGTGCGTTTTGCAGTTCAATACCGCCTAAAAGATCCTACTGATTATTTATTTAATAATCGTGATCCCGATACGACTGTGGTTCAGGCTGCAGAAACTGCTGTGCGAGAAATTGTGGCGCGCAGCAAGATGGATACCGTTCTATATGAAGGTCGTGAAAAGATTGCGATTGATTTGGCTGCATCGATACAGAAAATCCTAGATAGCTATAAAACTGGAATCTATGTTACGAGTGTCACAGTTCAAAACGTTCAGCCACCAGAGCAGGTGCAAGCAGCATTTGATGACGCAGTAAAGGCTGGCCAAGACCAGGAGCGTCTCAAGAGTGAAGGGCAGGCGTACGCTAACGACATCATTCCCCGTGCTAAAGGTACTGCTGATCGACTCATTCAGGAGGCTGAAGGTTACAAGGCGAGAGTGGTTGCGACAGCGGAAGGTGATTCCAATCGCTTTAAGCAAGTATTAACTGAGTACGCAAAAGCGCCTGGTGTGACCCGTGATCGTATGTACATTGACAGCATGCGTGAGATGTATAACAACGTATCCAAAGTATTGGTCGATACCACCAAAAGCAACAGCATGCTTTATCTACCTTTAGATAAGATCATTTCCCAAGTTAGCGCAGAAAGTGCGCAAGTTGCGGCGGGTCAAGCGTCAGCTTCTACTCCAACGGGTTCAGTAACAGTAGGGGGCACGACGGGTAATCCAGCGGCTCCATTTAGCAACAACACACCAAGCTTGGCTCCGAGTAATTCTCCAAGTGCTGCTGCTGGTGCATCTGATAAACGCGATGGCCTTAGAAGTCGCGATAGAGGGGACGCAAGATAATGAACGCAAATCGTCTCTTAGCAGCCATCGCTGGCTTAATTGCTCTAGCGTATGTTCTGGCTTCCAGTATTTTTATTGTTGACCAGAGGAACTTCGCTGTAGTTTTTGCTTTTGGTCAAATTGTGAGGGTTATTGAGCAGCCAGGCCTGCAACTGAAATACCCAGCACCTTTTGAAAATGTTCGCTTCTTTGATCGTCGCATATTGACCATCGACACGCCAGAGGCAGAGCGCTTCATTACCTCTGAGAAGAAAAATCTCTTGGTCGACTCTTACGTTAAATGGCGCATTGTGGATCCTCGTAAATTCTTTGTGAGCTTTAAGGGTGATGAGCGTTTAGCGCAAGATCGTATGACCCAGCTAGTCCGCTCTGCCTTGAATGAGGAATTTACTAAACGTACGGTTAGGGAAATCATCTCGGATCAGCGTGAGCAAGTGATGCAAGGGATTCGTAAAAAAGTGGCTGATGATGCATCTGATATTGGTGTTGAAATCGTCGACGTACGTCTCAAGCGTGTAGATTTACTGGCAGAAATTAGTGACTCTGTTTACAGACGGATGGAAGCAGAGCGTAAACGTGTTGCCAACGAGCTGCGCTCGACTGGTGCCGCAGAGTCTGACAAGATTAGGGCAAATGCCGAGCGTCAGCGTGACACGATTTTGGCTGAAGCCTATCGTGAAGCTCAGAAGATTAAAGGTTCTGGTGATGCGCGAGCTACAGCACTGTATGCGGAAGCATTTGGTCGTGATCCCCAGTTTGCACAGTTCTATCAAAGTCTTCAGGCCTACCGTAGCTCCTTTAAAGATAAAAAGGATGTCATGGTGGTTGAGCCTAATGGTGAATTCTTTAAGTTCTTGCACAAAAAAAATTGAGAGTGAATATTTCAGATCATGAATCGTTGGTTACTGCCTGAAGATATCGCTGATGTTTTGCCAGCAGAGGCTCGCAAAGTTGAGACTCTGCGTCGTGCTATTTTGGATTTGTATCAATCCTACGGCTATGAGTTAGTTGCACCGCCGATACTAGAGTTTCTTGATTCCTTGCTGACAGGTACTGGATCAGATCTCAATCTGCAGACCTTTAAGT
>JBJOJF010000124.1:0-4346 GCA_046046735.1 Pseudomonadota bacterium | reverse complement strand
CGATAGAGTAACCCCGCTGCAAGACTGAAACCACGGTATTGGCCTCTTGATCTGAGGGAACAGATGCTATGGCCTGATGATGGTGTGGGTCAAACTTATCGCCAACGGCAGGATTAATCTCGGTCATGCGACCTTTCTCAAAAGCGGAAAGTAACTGCTTCAAGGTGATTTCCAAGCCTTCTTTGAAGGCTTTGGCATCGACAGCTTCCGCATTTAAGGCTGCATAAAGACTATCTGTTACCGGCACAAGGTGCTCAGCAAAACTCTCAATTGCAAACTTATGTGCCTTGGAAACATCCTCTGCAGCGCGGCGACGAATATTTTCTCCCTCAGCCTTAGCTCGAAGAAAGTTGTCCTGCATTTCTGTAAGCTTCTGTTGGAGATCAGCAATCTCTTGCTCGGGAGTTTTCACTTCGGCAGAAGCCTGTTCAGCTCCAGCATCCGCCTGATTCTCTGCAGAATTTTCTTGCTCAGGAGTCGGATTTTGATTTTCTTGGGTCATGGATGCAAATTCACTTTTCTTTAATAGTGGCCAGTTCTGATCAATATGGGGTCAATCAGAATAATTTCAAGTGGCAACGCGTTTAGGCAATTCTAGCTTCAGCCAGTTTTGCCAGTCGATCGCGCTGCGCTAACTCCGCTTCAGATTCAGTACCCAATGACCAGCCTGATAAATGCTGTTGGGCAATTTCATACATTGCGTCAATCCATTTTGGGTTGCTATTGAGACAAGGGATATAGCGATAATCTTTTCCACCATGCTCTAAAAAAATCTCGCGAGCTTCCATGGCAATTTCTTCCAAGGTCTCCAAGCAGTCCGCTGGAAATCCTGGGCAAAAAATATCTACTCGTTGACAACCTTCTTTGCCCAGCTTTTCAATCGTTGGAGCGGTATAGGGTTTGAGCCATTCAGCTTTACCAAAGCGCGACTGGAAGGTCACTAAATACTGACCAACCTCCAAACCAAGAGACTCTCCCAGTAAACGCCCCGTCTTTAAGCACTCGCAATGGTATGGGTCACCCTTCATTAAATTGCGTTTAGGCAGCCCATGAAAGGACATCACTAAGCGATCGCCATTCGCAAAATCAGGGCGGCCATCTTTGTCCCAAGCACTAAGTACTTGATCGCGCAAAGCGGCAATGTATGCTGGGTTATCGTGATAGTGCTTAATCAAGCGTAATTCTGGTTGATTGCGCCAAGTTCCTAATACGCGAAAGACTTCATCAAAACTCGAAGCGGTCGTCGTAGCAGAATACTGGGGATAAAGTGGCAAGAGCAAAAGACGCTCCATCCCTTGAGCCTGCAGCGCTTCTAGGGCTTGCTTAGTGGAGGGCTCGCCATAACGCATTGCTAAATCCACTAGTACCACAGATCCTTGATCAGCAAATTTCTCACTCAATTCTTTTGCTTGTAAACGTGAGTAATGCATCAATGGGGAACCCAGTTTTGGCAACCAGATGGATGCGTATTTTTTTGCAGATGCACTGCTACGAATTGGCAAAATAATGCCATTCAAAATACACCACCAAATAATTCGTGGAATCTCTACCACGCGTGGATCAGATAAAAATTCCTTAAGATAAGCTCTCACCGCCTTAGCGGTCGGCGCAGAAGGCGTTCCTAAATTTAGCAATAAGACGGCCGTCTTAGATGGGCGTAAGTGAGGATTTTGATTCAAGGAGGATCCGTATAAAAAATGTAGGCAGTGTTGTGAGAATCAGGAGCTCAAAGCGCCTGATAGCAATTTAGAGGTAATGTCGACAATCGGAATCACCCGATCGTATGCCATACGTGTTGGGCCGATGACCCCAAGAGTGCCTACGATTTGACCGTCAACACTATAAGGCGCACTGATTACTGCTAAATCTTCATAAGGCAGCAAATCACTTTCGCCACCGATAAAAATCTGAATACCGTCAGCATGACTAGAAACATCTAGAAGCTGCATCAATACTGATTTTTGCTCAAGCATGTCAAACATTTTGCGCAACTTATCTAAGTTGGTACTCAGATCACCCACATTGAGTAAGCGCCGTTCGCCGGATAGCAACATATCGCCCTGACCCATGCCGTAATCACTCACCCCACTATGCAATGCCAAAGCCATCAAACCTGAGATATCACTGCGCAGATTATCAAGATCAGAAGCAAGGTGTGCGCGTACCTCTGCAAAGCTCTTGCCGGCAAACTGAGAATTTATGTAATTACCCGCCTCAATCAGCTGACTTGGCGTGTAATCCTGGGTGGTTGGCAGAATCCGGTTTTGGACATCGCCATCAGGGGTGACCATAATCAGCAAAATCTTGCCCTCACCCAAACGTAAGAACTCGATATGCTTAAACACCTGAGCACGCTTAGGAGTCATCACGACACCAGCAAAATGGGTGAGATTAGACAAAATCTGCGCCGCGGAGTTCATGACCCTTTGTGGTGAATCAGGCAAAAGACCCTTTTCTACCTCACGAGCTGCCATCTCCTCCAGGGGGCGAACTGTGACCATCGTATCTACGAATAAACGATAGCCTCTCGGCGTTGGAATACGCCCAGCAGAGGTGTGGGGGCTGGTAACCAGGCCCATTTCCTCCAAATCCGCCATCACATTGCGAATCGTTGCAGCAGACAAATCCAGCCCAGAGAACCGAGATAGTGTGCGGGAGCCAATAGGCTGGCCCTCCTCGATATATCGCTCGATGAGTGTTTTTAGTAAGGCGCGGGAACGATCATCCATAGTGGAAGGGATTTTATGCGTATGGTTTAATCGTTATATGTTAAGCCCATCCCAAAATTCCATCAAAAAGGCATTTAGCCGGGTTGCGCTTGTCGGCAAATACCAGGCAGATGGCATGGAAGAGCGCCTTAAGGACCTTGCAGAACTCCTTGCCAAGCAGGACTGCCAAGTTTTTGTTGAGGCTGCTACCGCCGCTCACCTAGGTCTTAGCGCCTATCCCACCAAAAAAGTAGACGAATTTGCAGACTCAATCGATCTGGCAGTTGTCTTGGGTGGCGATGGCACGATGCTAGGCATTGGTCGTCAACTGGCTGGTAGCAATGTTCCATTGGTGGGAATCAATATGGGTCGCTTGGGCTATATGACCGATATTCCGATCCAAAACGTCCAAACCGTCTTACCCGAAATTATTGCGGGCGATTATGAAGCTGACACTCGCACACTGCTCGATGCGGTCGTGCTTCGTGGTGGTAAAGAAATTAACCGTGCCCTCGCCTTAAATGACGTTGTAGTCAATCGCTCCGGAATTTCTGGCATGGTTGAGCTTGCAGTGCGTGTGAACGGTTCATTTATGTATAACCAACGTTCTGATGGTTTAATCGTATCCACTCCGACCGGCTCAACCGCTTATGCCCTATCTGCTGGGGGTCCAATTTTGCACCCCCGTGTCGCTGGCATTTTGCTGGCGCCCATTGCGCCACATTCTTTATCTAACCGCCCGATTGTTCTGCCACAAGATATTGTGGTGAGTATTGAGGTGGTTGACGGTAGAGAAGTGATTGTGAACTTCGATATGCAGTCGCAAACGAACCTGCAAAGCGGTGACACGATTGAAGTACGCCAATCTGATAAAACAATCACCCTACTTCACCCTCGCAGCCATAGTGACTACAAAACTCTGCGAGAAAAGTTGCATTGGAATGAGTATCCATCGACATTCTGATGTCGAATTTTTTGCTACGCTAAGGCATGCTTCAAACTCTCGCACTCCGTGACTTTGTCATTGTTGACCAACTAGAACTGGATTTAACTTCTGGTTTTACGGTACTCACTGGTGAGACTGGTGCTGGTAAATCCATTCTCTTAGATGCACTCAGCCTGGTCTTGGGAGAGCGTGCGGATAGTAGTCAGATTCGGGAAGGCAGCAATCGTGCCGAGATTAGCGCGCTCTTTCGGATTGACCAAGAACAAATTTCACACTTCAATTCCTGGCTTGATGAACAAGGCTTCCCTATTGAAGATGAAGGTCAAAGCCTATTACTAAAAAGAACTGTGGAGATTAATGGTCGCAGCCGATCCTTTATAAACGGCAGCGTTGCGACATTAGCCCAGCTGCGTGAAGCTGGCGATCAATTAGTTGATATTCATGGTCAACATGCGCATCAACTGTTATTAAAGGGTGGTGCGCAACGCGAACTCTTGGATCGTCATGCAAACCACATGGATCTTGTTGGCGAAGTAGCTCAATTGTTCAAAGCCTTAAATGATTCACGTCGTCGCCTAGAGCAGGCTGAAAATGCTGGCCAAGATATTGAGCGTGAACGAGAGCGCCTTGAATGGCAGCTAGAAGAGCTAACTGAACTCTCGCCGCAAGAAGGTGAATGGACCGTTATTCAG
>JBJOJF010000123.1:0-2789 GCA_046046735.1 Pseudomonadota bacterium | reverse complement strand
TATTGATAGTGCACTGGCGATGCCGGACAAGCCAAGTTATAAATCTGATTGGTTTCTACATAGAGAGGAAAAGTCACATCGTGACGCATGATTTCCAACTTGGGATTACTCATGAGGTGCTCAAGATTTGACTTGGACCCTGTGAAATAGTTATCCACCACAAGAACATCATTACCCTCTTTTAATAACTTTTCAGTTAAATGAGAGCCCAAGAAACCTGCGCCGCCAGTAATTAAAATTTTATTCATGTGGAGATTATTTCAAGTTTATTTAGGGAAAGGAGTGTTCCAACCAGCAGAACGGTATGCATAGACAACTTCCGCCAACACAATCGATAGAGAAGTCATGAATGATATCAAGCCAAGTACAAAAGTCCAGATGACATAGCTTGCTTGCAGCGACCGCACCGCACCAGCTTGAAAGAAAAACAGCTCTAGAACCGTTAGGGAGATGAAAACACCGCTGAGCACATCAAAGAAGATGGCGACAGTACAAAGGCGCCCACGGGTTTTGGCTTCACTGGCCTCCCTCATCATATGCTTGAGCATTGCCTGATCTTGAATATCGCCCTCTTGAATTTTGTGCTGGATTGCTCTCATGCGATCAACTGATCTAGCAAGACGTGCAGAAATCGCATTAATCAAAGTGGCAACCGCAGTCAAAAGAAATACTGGAGCTAATGCGAGCTGAATATTATTGGTAATTGCGTCAATAGATGCGTCCATAAGCACTCCAAATCGATATTAGTTTGACCAAGCTACTAAACCGCTATAGGCACTGATCAAAACCAGCACTCCAAAAACGATTCGGTACCAAGCAAAGGGGATGAAATTATGTCCGGCGACATAATGAATCAACCAACGCACACACACAAAAGCAGAGATGAACGCTGTAATGAATCCCAGCACAATTGCCCAAGCGAAATCTCCAGATAAAGACACTGGATTTTTCCAGAGCTTTAATAATTCATAAGCAGTAGCAGCACCAATCACTGGAATTGCTAGGAAAAAAGAAAACTCCGTAGCAACGGTACGTGGCAGTCCAAAAAGCATGCCACCAATAATGGTTGCGCCAGAACGAGAGGTGCCAGGAATCAAAGCGGCACATTGTGCAATCCCTACCTTGAGCGCATCTAAAGGAGTAAGGTCATCAACCGATTGAATACGGCTCTTAGCTAAATTCATTTTTTTCTGGCGACGCTCTGCCCAAAAAATGATTAACGCACCAACAATAAAAGCACTCGCTACCGGTATCGGTGAAAACAACATCGCTTTAATATGTTTGCCAAAGATAAATGCCAGCCCCATCGCTGGAACAGCAGCAATCAAAATATTCAAAGCAAAACGCCGAGACACTGCGCTAGTTTGGAGTGAAGAAACTGTTTTCCAAAGTTTTTCGCGAAACTCCCAGCAGACAGCCAAAATGGCGCCAAACTGGATGATGACCTCAAATGCCTTGCCCTGCTCATCATTAAAGTTGAGTAAGTCACCAACCAAAATAAGGTGGCCCGTACTGGAGATTGGCAAAAACTCGGTTAAGCCCTCCACTACCCCCAGTATTACTGCCTTGCCTAGCAAAATTAGATCCATAAGCTCAATTTTATAGATAGATCGTGGCAGCCCTGGGATTTAGCAAAATGGCTTGTAAATCCTGCATTTTGGGCAAATAAGCCTTAAACTTCATGGCACATTGATAAGTAACCGAATTAAATGACTTCTGTACGTTTTCGCCCCGCTAAGCTGACAACATTTGGATTGATTCTGAGTCAAGTTCTCGGGCTAGGTATGGGCACGTCAAGCGCTTTTGCACAAAGCGCAAACGGGGCTAAGCCCTCGTTACCAACCCCAATGAATGCACAAAGCCTCATAGGTCTGGATATGCCGCCACAGATGGTAGTTGTCCCGATGCAGGCTATCCCAACGACTTCTGCTCCATCTAATGTCAATGCAAGCTCTTCCGCGACAAATGAGCAGGCTACGGATTTAATTCGTTTATATCAAGAAGCTGCTTTTAGCGACCCTGTCCTCAATGCCGCTCGCTTTAACTATCAAGCCAGCAAAGAACTCTATTGGCAGGGCCTGTCCTTGCTCTTGCCCCAAGCGAATGCCACCCCAGGTGGAACTCGTTACTTCCAGCACACCGCCGGTAACTCAGCGCCAACAGCACTGACTGGCTCAAGGGTGTACGACCAAAAAAATTACACCGTTACCCTGACGCAACCTATTTTTAATATGGCTGCATTTCAGGCATTCAAACAGGGTGACCTCAATACAAAAATTGCAGATATGCGCTTCTACTCAGCGCAACAAGACTTAATTATTCGCGTCTCACAAGCGTATTTTGATGCCCTCACCAGCCAAGACAATGTTTCGCTCTATCGCAATAAGAAGAGCCTAATCAAACAGCAACTCGAAATTGCTCAAGCGAAATTTGACTCTGGCCTCGCCACTATTGTGGATGTAAATACTGCCCAAGCGTCTTTAGATTTAGCTAACTCGCAAGAAATTGCTGCGCAAGCTGACCTTGTGGTTAAGCGGGGTGTCTTAGAACAGCTCGTTGGCCGACCGGTTGGCGCTCTCAAGCCCCTGACAAAAGAGGCTCGGATTGATGGGGTTCTTAGAGATCCTCGTACCAAAAGTAAAGAGTCTGTTGCGGCACCCATCAACAGTGAGAGTGTGAATCCTGCATTACCTAAAGGACAAACACTGGATGATTGGATTCAGCAGGCTGAGACTGCCAACTTCAATGTATTGGCTGGTCAGCTATCAGTCAGCTTGGCAGAGAGTACC
>JBJOJF010000122.1:0-3276 GCA_046046735.1 Pseudomonadota bacterium | reverse complement strand
TGTTCGCGCGAGCGCCTCTGCAGCCCACGAGCCAACTCCGCCTAAACCAGCAACCACTACGCTAGCCTTTAGAAAGCGCTCACGTAACTCGGGACCATAGAGGCGAGCAACACCCCCAAATCGACGATCATCCACGCTGCCTTCTATCTTGTCTTCTGCCATAGCTTCTCTTTATACTGAAAAAATGGACTCTATCGCCCAACTCCGCAAAAACTATACTTTTGGTCAACTCTCCGAAACTGAGGTGCCAGCCAATCCACTAAGCTTATTTCAGCTGTGGTTTGAGCAAGCCATCAAAGCAGAGTGTCCCGAGCCAAACTCCATGACTTTGGCTACGGCCGATAAAGCCGGGAATCCATCAGCTCGTATTGTCTTACTAAAAGGCGCTGATGAAACTGGCTTTAGCTTCTTTACTAATTATGAGAGTCAAAAAGGCAAAGATTTAGCGATTCGGCCTCAGGCAGCACTGCTTTTCCATTGGCATGAACTCGAGCGTCAGGTACGCATTAAAGGGATTGTTGAGAAAGTCGCCCCGAGCGAAAGTGATGAGTACTTTCATTCAAGGCCTGCCGCATCGAGAATCGGTGCATGGGCTTCACCTCAAAGCGCAGAAATTCCTAATCGAGAGTTTTTGGAAGATGCTGAGAAGCGTTTTGCCCAACAGTATGGGGATCAGCCTCCACGTCCAGAACATTGGGGTGGATATCGCTTACGCCCAACCGAAATTGAATTCTGGCAAGGTCGCCCCTCCCGCCTGCACGATCGCATTCACTATCAGCTAGATGGCTCTAGCTGGCGAATTGCGCGCTTAGCCCCCTAGCGAAATTCTGGCGCAATTAATGCTTGAAACTTGGCTCTGAATTTTGCTAATTTAGGCGCCACCACCGCCATGCAATAGCCTTGACCTGGATGTTGACGGAAATAATTTTGGTGATAATCCTCAGCCGGATAAATCACAGGAGCCTCAGCAATTTGCGTCACTACAGGCTTAGCGTAAATCTTCGCCCCCTCTAACTCCTTCACCACCTCATGCGCTGTTTTAGCTTGCGCATCGCTGTGGGTGAAAATGACCGAGCGATACTGAGTGCCATGGTCATTACCTTGATAGTTCAAAGTAGTTGGATCATGAATCACAAAGAAGATTTCCAAAAGATCGCGATAAGAAATGATCTGAGGATTGAAATACACATCCACAATTTCAGCATGGCCTGTGCTGCCCGAACATACTGATTCATAGTCCGGATTGGGCAGCGCACCCCCCGCATACCCCGATACCACTGCACTGACACCGGAGATTTGCTGATAAACCGCCTCTAGGCACCAGAAACAACCCCCACCCAAGGTGGCGCGTTCTAAGCCAGCTTCATTTTTTTCAATATTTTCATTCATGGCTTTATCCTAATGCCTTATTTAATCCCTTGCTTGCCAACCCTCACATCCAATGTCAATAAATCGCTTTACTCTCCAATTAGATGAAATCAAAGCGGCCTATGCTGCCGAACCAAATCCCACTCTTGAGGTTCGCTTAGAACGTATTAGCCGCATCGAGCAAATGATTAGCGCTAATGAAGAGAAAATTTGCAAAGTACTCGAGGCAGACTTTGGGGTACGTAACCCCATTGAAAGTAGGGTCGCAGAATTCCAAATGATCTATCAAGCCTGCAAGCATGTTCGCAAGCATTTAAAAGAATGGATGAAGCCTCAGTTGGTGGAGACTCCGGGATTTTTGGGTGCCTCTCATGCCTGGACTCAGATGCAATCAATGGGCGTTATTGGCATCATGAGTCCCTGGAATTACCCTGTGCAGCTAGCACTCGTTCCCGCCATCGCTGCTTTTGCAGCTGGTAATCGAGTTTGGCTAAAGCCTTCTGAGCGCAGCTCACGCACCTCAGGCTATCTAGCAAACTTGATTCAGGAATACTTTCACCCAAGTGAGTTTTGCGTCACAACAGGCGGTATTGATGTTGCAGAATCATTTGCAGCACTTCCATTTGACCACCTCTTCTTTACTGGCTCAGAGCACATTGGCAAACGAGTGATGCGTGCAGCTGCCGATCACTTAACCCCTATCACGCTTGAGTTGGGTGGTAAGTCGCCAGCCATTATCGATACCTCTGCCAAATTGAAAGATGCTGCAGCAAGCATCATTTACGGCAAACTCATCAATAGCGGTCAAACCTGCATTGCCCCTGACTATGTTCTGATCAACGAAGCAGATTGCAATACGTTTGTTGAGGAATTAAAGAATGCCGCTCAAAAACAATTCTCAAATCCAGAAGAATTTACTGGTGCAATTGATGAACAACAACTCAACCGCTGGAATCATCTAGTTCGTGATGCGGCTGATCGCGGCGCCAAAGTCATCCCTTTATTAAGCAATACAGAAGGCACATCAAAACCTTTTACTCCAGTTGCATTGCTCAATGTTTCTGCTGATGCCCTCATCATGCAAGAAGAAATTTTTGGCCCCATCCTACCGATCATTACTATTCAAAATGCTGAGATGGCGATTGACTATGTCAACAGTCAGCCACACCCCTTGGCGCTCTATTGGTTTGGCAAGAATAAGAAAGCGATGAAAGAAGTACTTGATCGCACCAGATCGGGTGGCGTCACTATCAATGACACGCTGCTTCATGTGGCAATAGAAGATTTACCTTTTGGTGGTGTCGGCACTAGCGGCATGGGTGCATATCATGGCAAATCAGGCTTTGATACCTTCAGCCACCGCAAATCAGTTTTAGAAGTTCGAGGCTTCCTTGGGCTACCGCTCTTTAGTGGAACAAAGTTAGTTAGACCGCCCTACGGTAGAGGTGTTGAACGATTGTTACGCTGGCTTCGTTAATGACAGTATTGGTAATTAATTCGGGAAAACCCTTGTAATTACCTATTCGAAATGTCATAATAGGAGGCTTTTTAAAGCAATTTGATTCATCGCCCCCCAGCTATATTTCAGCGTACCGTTTAGAAGTCATAAACACCGAAGTTCAAAAAAACGCGCTGCCGCCTGTCTGATGGTCGATGCCTTTGACCATCACACTCAAAAAAAACAAAGAGTGTATACACGGAGACATCCCTTCAAGGGGATGTGTAATAGCATGACTTTTTCTAAAGAAACCAATCCTGCTGGAAACGATTTCCAGTCTTTCGCCCTCGCGGCGCCACTTCTTAAAAACGTTGCTGAATTGGGTTATACCCAAGCCACTCCAGTTCAAGCTCAGGTTATTCCTGCAGCCCTCGCTGGTGGTGACTTATTAGTCAGCAGCCAAACCGGTA
>JBJOJF010000121.1:0-9024 GCA_046046735.1 Pseudomonadota bacterium | reverse complement strand
GCCTTGATTGAATCAAGAGATATTGAAGCAAAAGACCTTCCTTTTGAATTCATGCTCAATGTTTTACGTCTTACAGATGGCGTGGATACGGCTACCTTTAGTGAACGTACTGGCCTAGCCTTAAACACCGTCTCCAAAGGATTAGATCAAGCCAGTCAAAAAGGCCTACTGGATTCCAATCCCACGAAACTCAAGGCGACTGAGCAAGGTCTACGCTATCTGAATAACCTGCAAGAGATGTTTCTCTAGGCTTTTAGAAGTTTACTTTCCGGTCCAGACTGGCGGCTTGCCGCCTAAGAATGAAGTAACCCCATTCTTGAAATCTGCACTGCCATAACATTCCCGAATTAAGTCACTGCAATCGGGTAGATTGTTTTTGAGAATACGCGCAAGTGTTAATTTGCTCGATTTTTGAGTAATCGGTGCAAGCTTCATTAAGCGCTCTGCTAATTGAGTAGCTTGCTGACCCAACTCCTTCGCGGGATAGGTAGCTAAAAGATAGCCCTGTTTGAGCAACTCAGGGGCGGATACCAATTCACCCAAAAGCAACATCCGCTTAACGATATTGACATTCAAGTGCGCAACAAGCCAAGCAACATTTGCGGCAGACAAACAGTTGCCAAGTGTTCTGGCAATCGGCACGCCAAAGCGAGCATCGGGTGTGGCAATCCGAAAATCACAGCAACTCGCAATTGCAAGGCCACCACCAATCGCCATTTCATCAATCACCGCAATAGTTGGCATAGGCAGCATTGCCAATGGAGCCAGGTAGTTATCGATACCCTCTTCATAACGAATACCATCATCACCATTTTCAAAGGCAGCAAACTGCGCGATATCACTACCAGACACAAATGATTTACCACCAGCACCCCTTAAGATCACTGCACGAACTAGAGGATTGCTAGCCAAATCTTCGCATATGGTTTTTAAGCTCTGATACATCTCCGCTGTCATCGCATTTCTTGCGGCGACATGATCAAAGGTAATCCAAGCGATACCGTCCCGCAGTTCTAGATGAACCTGGGCGCTTGAGGATTGGGAAGATTCAGTATTGACCATGATATGTCTCGAAGAAGCCCGAGAAACAGGCCTGTATGAACTGCTCCCTATTATTGATTTATATTGACAGCTATTATTAGCACTTCATTCTAAACATAAAAATAATTGAGACAAAATGAAAGCTTCAAATAGTAAACCGCTACCCTTGGCTGGCGTCAGAGTGCTTGACGTGAGTCAAGTAATGGCAGGACCCTACTGTTGCATGTTGCTAGCTGATCTTGGCGCAGATGTCATCAAAATTGAGCCACCGGGTACCGGCGACCAAACTCGTGGCGCTATGGGATTCAAGATGAAGGGTTCAGACAGCATGGGCTTTCTGAATATGAATCGCAATAAGCGCAGCGTTACGCTCAACCTCAAAACAGAAGCCGGTAAAAAGGTTTTCTTTGAATTGGTCAAGACAGCCGATATCTTGGTAGAAAACTATCGCCCCGGTGTCATGAAAAAACTGGGTATCGATTACGCATCACTCAAAGCAATCAACCCAGGTTTGGTATATGCCAGCATCTCCGGATTTGGACAATCTGGTCCTTGGGCAGATCGTCCTGGCTTTGATCTTATGGCGCAAGCCATGTCTGGTGTGATGAGTGTTACTGGCTACCCCGATGGTCCACCAGTCAAAGCCGGTGTGCCAGTTGCCGATATTGGCTGCGCGCTTTTTGCAGTCTACGGAATTTTGTCTGCCTATATTGGCAAAACCAAATCCGGTGAAGGTCAATTTATTGATGCCTCCCTGTTTGACTCTGCATTAGCATTCTCCATCTGGGATACAGCGCAATACTGGGGCACAGGAGTAGAGCCTTACAAGCTTGGCACAGCCAATCATATGAGTGCTCCCTATCAGGCCATGAAAGCTTCTGATGGCTACTTTGTCATGGGTGCTACCAACCAAAAACTTTGGAAACTACTCTGCGACAAGATTAATCGTCCTGAGTTATTTGAGGATCCATTATTTAGAACGAATCCCTTGCGCCTTGCCAACCGCTTAATTCTGGCGACAGAACTTGAAAAGACATTCGTTACTAAAACTAGCGAAGAATGGGTGAACCTCCTTTTGGCTGCTGGTATTCCGGCTGGGCCAATTAATACCTATCCCCAAGCATTTGATAGCGAGCATGGGCAGCATCGCCAGATGCGAATGGAGATTGATCACCCCATTGAAGGCAAGGTGCCGAATATTGGTTTTGCTGTCAAGATGATGGGTACACCGCAGCAAGTTACGCGCCACCCCCCTTTGCTTGGTGAGCACACTGATGAGGTACTAAAAGAACTGGGAATTTCTGAGGAGGCTCTTAAAGCCCTTGAAGATAATGGCGCATTTGCGCCTTAAGTCATATTTATTTTATTTAACAAATATGCCAGCAGTTTAGAATCGAATCTGCTGCACACCACCAAGTCAAAGGGAGCATATTCATGAATAAATCTAAGGCCAGTCAGACCTTAATAAACATGCTTTGCAATATTCAGAACCATGATGAGATGCGATACCTTTTAGAGCAAATATTGACGGCTGGAGAAATCAGCGATCTTCTTGACAGAATTCGGATATACCAAATGCTGGCTTGCACCGATACTCCTCAAAGGGAATGCGCAAAATCACTTAATGTGAGCATTTCTAAAGTAACTAGAGGTTCAGCAAATCTGCGAAAACCTAAATCGAAAGAATATTGGCAATCAAAGTTTAGTAAGCTGTAATAATTTTTTGAGAGCAGTTCAGCTGATTATCGGCAGCACAAAATCGCTGGTGAACATCGCGCATCCTATCGACAGTTTGCTCTAAAGCCTCCAGGGCTTCAGCGTCGTCCAAAACCCCACCCAGAATACATGTAAAGCATCAGCTATTCATGAAGATAAGTATCCATAAAATTCTGTAGTATTTGAATTCCAAACTCCGTGCCAACACTTTCTGGATGAAACTGTATGCCCTCAATTTTTAGCGTGTTGTGCCTTATCCCCATAACATAGGAATCATCCCCTGATCTTGCAGAAATCTTAATTTCCTTAGGTAGATTCTCATCTGCGATGACAATAGAGTGGTATCGCATCGCAGTAAATGCGTTACTAGAAAAAGATTTGAAGCATCCCTGAGCGTCATGAAAAATCTGACTCGTTTTTCCATGCATCAGATGTCTGGCGTATTCAATTACGCAGCCATAATGAAGGCCAATAGCTTGATGGCCCAAACAAACACCCAATACCGGCATTCGCCCAGCATTCAAGTTAAGTAAATTTCCATAGCCCGAGTCTGCCGGATGTCCAGGACCAGGACCAAGCACTAAGGCATCGCCAACTGACTCTTCAACTGCTCGTGCTAGACGAGCATCATCCTTACGATATAAATCAACCTCACAGCCCATTTCCTGAAAATAACTCACCAAAATGTTCACAAAGCTATCATAGGCATCCACAACGATTACACGACGTGACATGAAATTTCCTCATTCGTAATCGCCTTAAACACGGATCCCATTTTATGTAAGGTCTCGGTGTATTCGCTCTCCACCATGGAGTCAGATACTATTCCCGCCGAAGCGCGCAATGAAAATATTTGGTCACGCTCGATAGCGGTTCGTATACATAAAGCTGTATTGACATAGTTATGACCCAATCCAATGACACCCAAAGCTCCAGCGTAGAGTCCCCTACCACTATCTTCAATTTCAGAAATAAGCTCAATGGCTCTAATTTTCGGAGTGCCGGTCATCGTTCCGGCAGGAAAGGAAGCTTTAATCACATCATATTTATCGCAACCTGGTCGAGCTAGAGATTTTGCCGTAGATATCATGTGATACACATGGGAATACTCCTCAACAGTCATTAACTCAGAAACGCTGAGAGTTTTTGGCAATGAGACTTTGCATAAATCATTTCGACATAAGTCAACCAGCATCATATGCTCAGCAATTTCCTTGGGGTTTTGATGGAACTCCAATTCGGCCATTTCCTTAGTAGCAACAATAGACTTACCTAACGTTCCAGCAATTGGTCGCATCATCACATCTTGATCTTTCATGTACACAAATAATTCAGGGCTAGCGCCAATAACTCTAGAATGGCCACAATCAAATAAATACATGTATGGGGATGGATTCAACAATCTCAATCTTGCATAAACGTCAAGCGCTGAAATATCCGCACTAACAGTAATTTTTTGGCCAATCTGAATTTGATACACATCTCCAATCTGCACATGCCGTAAGGCAGCCCCTGCCTTTTGAAGATAACTAGATTTAACAGTCTCCTTATTAACTACAAATTTTGTTTTGGAATATGCATCTGGAAGGGCTTCTCTAAGTGATAGGCAGGATGTAATATCTGAAAGGCCAAAACATTGCGATCCAGCAAATTCATACTCATGAAGCCTTACACGCTCATCCTCAAATTCAATATAAGTAGAGTAGCAAGTTAAAGAAATATCAGGAAAATCACCCTGGGTATAGCCAGCAATATCCTCTATAAAGTAAATGGTGTTGTAAGCAAATCCCGCAAATGCAATAGCACCCCCTTCTACCATCTTAAATTGATCATCAAGCGATCTTAAAAACTCCCACACCACATTTCGACTAGAAAGCTGATATCTCAAAGCTTGTCCGCTAGCTTCAATCAATGTTTCCCCCTGATATAGCAGCCGTATTTCTTTAAGCAACTCGTGGCTTCCAGAGATGGTTACTATTCGGTCGAAAACCTCAACACGAAGAACTGGATTGATTCCGATTAGCGAAACCTTGGTATCTATAGAGCCAGGGCCCAAGGATTCCAGCAATAGCAATTCCTTGCTATCAAATTTTTCTAATAAATTTAAATAGACCTTAAACGCAGATGAGCGGAATCCTGTATGAACATCCAACACATCCAATGGAATTTCATTCACTTTTTTTGATTTAATCATTTTAATTATTTGTCATGGTGTATCGATACAACAATACACATTAAATAAAGATTAATCAAGGGGATGTATAAGGACATGCTGTGGGAAAGGGATTAGAGGAAAGAGGAAATCAGCTGGCAAAGCCAGCTTAAGTTGGATTCCTTGGCTTTGATACTACGAAAAGACTTATTTAGCATTAGCCTTTGAAGATGACGTACTTTTGCGGCCTGAGCAATTGGTCTCTTGTAGGTAAAAAAAGGGCTCCGAGGAGCCCATTTTGATTACCGAAGATTACCCACTACTCTTATGCGCCATCTGAGTTGGCAATAGGAGGAGCCTCAAACGGATCTTTGTTGATGACTGCAGGCGGTACTTTTTTTGCTTTTGTACCAGGCATCAACTCAAAGTCTGGGGTAAAACTAGTCATGGTGCTGCGCAGTTGATCAAACACCTTGCGATCGCCTACAAACTTGGCTTTGCCCTCGGCTAGCAACTTTTCAAAAGTGGTTTGACCGCCCATCACCTTTTCTAAATCACTGCGATTAACAGTAATTGTAAGATTTGGATTTTTTTCCTGGTAACCCTTGATATTGCTTAAGGCAGAATTACTCATCTCAACAACAAACTTCTCACCGTTATCCGGTGTATCCAGATTGATGGTGAACTTCATCCCAGCTGCTTTTTTGCTATCCATGCTAATTGCCAATGCATTGAGCCACAACTCGGTGGTCATCGCCTTGATCATGTCAGGACCATTAGACTTAGGAGCTGCACCTGCAGGCATGCCATGACGAAGTTCGTAGGCAGCGCCTAGGAAGCTATTGCGTACGCTGGGACTCTCTTTTTGATAACCAATTTGCTCGAAAATATCCGCCAGCAAATCTTTTGCAGCGGTATTGTTGGGTTCTGCATAAACCAATTTATTCACGATCTCCATCGCTTCACGGTATTTACCTTGCTGATAGAGCTGCTTACCTTTGGCCATAATCTTGGCAGAGCCGCCCATCATCTCGACATACAGCGGCGCAGAATCTTTTGGAGACAAAGGAATCAAGGTGGCAGGATTAGCATCCCAATATCCCAAGTAGCGATTGATCACTGCTCGGCTATTGTGCTCTTCAGAGCCGTGGTAGCTATGGGCAGCCCACTGTGACTTCAAACTATCTGGCTGCTTGTAAACGTTATGCACTTCATTAATCGTGACACCATTATTGGCAAGATGAAGCACTTCATTGTTTAAGTGGGCATAACTATCACGCTGTGTGCGCATGACTTCCTGAATACGCGCATTCCCCCACCGTGGCCAGGAATGCGAAGCAAACATCACTTGCGCGTCATTGCCATAACGATAGAGAGAGTTGTTGATATTTTTTGACCATGCCAGAGCATCACGCACTAGAGCACCACGCAAGGTGTAGATGTTGTGAATGGTTCCGGTAATGTTTTCTGCTGCCCAGAAGGCCTTGAATTGCGGAAAATAGGTATTCATTTCCGCGGGCGCTTCAGTGCCTGGCGTATTTTGGAATTCCATTTCGACACCATCAACAGTCATTTTTTCAAATGGCTCGTTAATGTATACATTAGGCTCAATCAAACCTAAGTTACCAGCGGCCGTATTTTTACCAATCGATTGGTCTACGTGCCCAAACGGGCTACGAGGCAATAAAACACCATATTGGAAATACATACGGCGAGTCATCGCATTACCAGCGTAGACATTTTCAGCAACAGCATGGTCCATGAATCCGGCTGGGGCAATCACCTTGACCTTACCGCTTCTTACATCGGCCTCTTCAACTACGCCTCGCACACCGCCAAAGTGGTCGGCATGAGAGTGTGAATACACCACTGCAACGACTGGACGCTTACCCAATTTTTCATTTACCAGCTCTAAAGCAGCGCGAGCAGTCTCTTTGGCAGTCAGGGGATCAAAGACGATCCAACCAGTATTGGTTTTAATGAAGCTGATATTGGCTAAATCAAAGCCGCGCACCTGATAAATCTTGCCTGGCACTACTTCATATAGACCGTAGCCCATATTGAGAATCGCCTGACGCTGCAAAGACGGATGAACACTATCAAAATCTTTGCCTTGCAACAGGAATTCATAGCTACCCATATCCCAGGCCACATTACCCGCATCGGCCATGATGGTTTTATAAGCTGGGGCTGCAATAAATCCTCTCTTAGACTCTTCGAAGTCACGCTTATCTTCAAAGGGTAGGGTTTTACGTAAGCCATTCTGTAACTCAACAGTAAATGTTGAAGGCGCCTTCCCCTTGGGATCAAAGTGTTTGCCTTGCATTGCGCCCGGATCGGCAAGCACCCCGCCACCCCCAGCAGCAAATGTTGGACTGCTAATAAGGGCAATACCGATGGCTACTGCAGTAAGTTTTGTTTTCATGGGAGACTTAAATCTATTAATGAATCTGTAAAAGTATCACTACGAATGTAAAGAGAGCACTATCTTTGGGCAATTGGCCTTAGAGCTAACGAACTATTCCTGGCTTGTAGGCAAAAAGACTGTAAATTGAGCGCCTCCACCCGGAGCATCTTGATACTGAATCTGACCGCCATGACGAGAAATAATGTGCTGACATAGCCAAAGTCCTAAACCCATGCCAGAGCGTTTTTCACTACTAGAGAGTAGCTCAAACAAATGAGACTGGGCGTCCTGAGAGATGCCCGCACCATTGTCTGTCACGATGAGTTTAAATCCATCGGGCACATCATGACTCTCAATAGAAAGAGTACGGTTAGCTCGAGGCGAATCACTCAATGCCTGGATCGCGTTATTAATGAGATTCAAAATCACTTGCTGAATTTCGCCACGATTGACATTGACTAACGTAGTGGACTGAAGACTCAACACCACCTGAATGCTCTTCGCATGAATTTCTGGATTAGCTATTTTCAGAACTGACTGGAGTAAGTCATTGAAATCCACCTGCTCTACCCCAATTTTTTCATCAGAAAAAATAGAGCGAAGCGATTGAATAATGTTTGCAGCTCTTTGATTGTCATTGAGTAATGCAGCAAGGACTTCTTGATTCTGTTCCGCCGTTAAGTTTCCATCAGTTAATTTCTTTTGCAAAAACTGAATATTGAGCTGAGTGGCACCAAGGGGCTGGTTCAGCTCATGGGCAATAGAGGCAGACAAGGCCCCTGTGGCAGCGGTTTTATTCGCTTTTAACAATGAGGAAATCAGGTTCTCACGTTCATTGAGGAGCGCCTTAATTTCCAGATTTTCACTTTGAGACTGAGCATTGGCTGACGCGATCCGTTCAGACCAATATCCACCAATAGCAATATAAGCCAAAGTATTCATCACCAATTGGGTGATGGTGAGCAAAATTAAAAACTGCGGTATTTGCTCAACTTGCCTGATAGTGAATCCAGAGGCAATCACCACAACCAATCTACCTAAGGCAAAAAACAACTCTGCAGTAGTGGCATATTGCAAATACTTTAATTGCTGTGAGGGAGTAGATTTTCGTTTTGCTCGCAGCTGGATAATTTGCCATACATAAAAAATACCGATCAGGATGCACATCACAGCTGTTCTACTTTCGAATGTGCCGTTAACCCGCATCCACTCAAAGCTGGGGAAAAATACAATCACTGAAAATAGGAATGCATATTGCATACGCCGATCAATCGGCTTGCTTAATGACCGACAAAAAAATAATTGCAAGATTGCAGCTATATAGAAGAGCGTGTTGGCAATCGTAAAGTTAAATTCTGGCTTTGAAACGTCTTTAATAATAAGAATTCCAGAGCCAAAAGTGACTAAAGCCAGAATGCTAGTAATTAAAGAACCCATCCAATAAGGACTTGGTCGAATGGCGCTTTGGGAGCGGTAATAGTGATAAATGCCCAATAACAAGCCAAGTTGAATAATGGCCAGTATGTAGAAATATAGGGCGAGCTGCAGCTTCATGCCGTCTATCGTACAACGGAGAAAGACTTGTACGCCAAGATCCGGTATTTACTGAGTAAACGCCGGCAGAGCCCCACTGAGAATCAAGTAAAAGAAATATACCGAGCCAATCAAGATCAGCGCGCCCATCCAGTATTGTGGGTAGCGAATTGCC
>JBJOJF010000120.1:0-11634 GCA_046046735.1 Pseudomonadota bacterium | reverse complement strand
CAGATTTACCCTGCAATGGTTTATTCAGATCGAGTGGCTCCGCTGGCACCGCTGCCTCACCCTCAGCTGGCGCCGGGCTAGCCTTGATGGTTAAAGGAAGATTGGGCGCCCGTACTCCTGGACGCTCTTGCGGTGTATTTTTAGATAGATAAAAGGCGATTACGAATGCCACGCCTAAACCAACGCCAAGACCCAAGATAAAGCCAAGAATCGTACCGCCATATTCTGGGCTCGAAGAATCAGCCCGCGAAATAAAGCCAGTTTTTTGATTCATTTTTTTCATTGTGTCCCTATCCTTCTTTTTTACTTCTCTAGAGCTGCTAAACACTAATAGCTTACATCTTAGCGGGCGCTGAAACACCTAAAACTTTTAAACCATTCTCAAGCACTTGGCGAGTAGCTGATAACAAAGCTAAACGGGCCAATTTCAAGGCTGGGTCATCCACCAAAACGCGATCCGCGTTATAGAAAGTATGGAAATCACCTGCTAAATCTCTCAAATAAAAAGCTAGAGCATGGGGGGCTAAATCAGCTGCAGCATCAGTCAAGACCTCAGGATACTCGGCCAAACGACGCAATAAATGATCAGATGCCTTGCTTTGCAGGAGAGATAAGTCAGCTGCTTTGAGGTCAGAGACTTGGCCACCCCATTGGCTCAAAATCGAACAAATACGGGCATGGGCATACTGAACATAAAAAACAGGATTCTCATCATTTTGCTGCAAGGCTAAATCAATATCGAATACAAATTCGGTATCTGCTTTACGAGAAATTAAAAAGAAACGAACGGCATCGCGTCCTCGCTGTAATGCGAACTCACGCTCATCCGCTGTCATTTCCGGAGTTACGCCACCAGACCATTCCACCAAGTCACGCACAGTGACATAAGATCCAGCGCGCTTTGAAATCTTGACCTCTTCGCCATGGCGCATCACTGTCACCATCTTATGCAAAACATAGTCTGGGTAAGTTTTAGGAATATCCCAGCCGCGCTTTTGTGCAACACCCTGCAAGCCAGAACGGACGCGGGCGATCGTGCCATGGTGATCACTACCTTGAACATTAATTACTTTTTCAAAGCCACGATTCCACTTACTGGTGTGATACGCAACATCCGGAACAAAGTAAGTGAAGCTTCCATCAGACTTGCGCATGACGCGATCTTTATCATCGCCATCATCTGTCGTCTTAAGCCAAAGGGCACCTTCAGACTCATAAGTCTTTCCAATGCTTTGCAAGTCTTCAACAATCTGGGCGACGCTACCATCGGTATATAAAGAAGATTCTAAGTAGTAGCAATCAAACTTCACACCAAACGTTTTTAAATCAATATCTTGTTCATTACGTAAATACGCCACCGCAAATTGGCGAATGGCTTCGAGATCATCGCGATATTCTGGTGAGACCTTAAAAGCTGCTGCAATCTCAGCAATGTATTCACCGTTATAGGCACTCTCTGGCCAGCTTGTATCGCCAGGCTTCAATCCATTTAAGCGGGCTTGAACAGAGAGAGCTAGATTAGCAATTTGGACGCCAGCATCGTTGTAATAAAACTCGCGATGCACTTTAATGCCTTGGGTAGCTAATAAGTTGGCAAGTGCATCACCGAGGGCAGCCTGGCGACCATGACCGACATGCAAAGGGCCGGTTGGGTTGGCAGACACGAACTCAATCATGGCGCTTGCTACTGGGGCAGCACCGGGAGCTAATTGACCAAACTGCGATCCTGCAGCAAGAACCTCCTGGACCACAGTTGTTTTAGCGGCATTACTCAATCGGAAGTTAATAAACCCCGGTCCCGCAATCTCACAAGAGGCGATGAGCTCACTGTACCCTGACTGCTGCTGCAAACGGTCAACAAGTGCTTGGGCCAACTCCCGCGGATTAAGCTTCCAGGCTTTTGAAAGCTGGAGTGCAATATTGCAGGCGACATCACCATGATCGACAGCCTTAGGACGCTCCAAACGAGGTTGTGGAGCCTCCCCCAAATGACGCTCTTGAGCCAAACCCTGAAGGCTGGCACCGAGCATCTCAATTAAACGATTTTTATTAGTTAACAACATAGATAAGTGAGTTTATCAGGTGGTAAGCTATCGAAATGATCTATCAATTTCGCTCCAAAGCGGGTCCAGATGTCATTATGTTGGCCGATCTCAGCCAACGAATATTTGATATTTTGGGTCGCCCACTTGAACCCAGGGGAATTTTGACTGTGGAGCAATTGCCAGCCCTGATCATCGCCTTAGAAACTGCCATCTTGAAAGACTTAGAAGAGCGGTCAAAAAGCAATGAAGCTGGCCAGGAGAATGTTGAAAAACCGAAACTGGCTGATAGATTGGGGCAGCGTGCCTACCCCTTCTTAGAGCTCATGAAACAGGCCAAAGCCAAAGAAGAACCGGTTTTGTGGGGCGTCTAGGAAGACTAAGACGCCACCAATACCGCTTCAAAGTTATTCGATTGAACTGGCCAACTGACGGCGAATGTCTTCAATAGACTCGCCACGACGCTTAGCAAGATCCTCCAGCTGATCCGCTGAAACCTTACCCACATTAAAGTAGCGCGCATCTGGGTGAGCCAAATAAAAACCACTGACGCTTGAGGCAGGATTCATAGCCATCGATTCAGTCAAACTCATACCAATATCTTCAGAGCCAATCACACGCAATAAGTCTTTCTTGACTTCATGAGCAGGGCAAGCTGGATATCCAGGCGCCGGACGAATACCGCGGTACTCCTCGTTAATCATCTGATCGTTAGTCAGGATCTCATCGGTCGCATAACCCCATAAATCAGTGCGAACACGATGGTGCATCAATTCTGCAAATGCCTCTGCGAGTCGATCGGCCAAAGCTTGCAACATGATTGCGCTGTAGTCATCATTCTTGGCGCGGAACTCAGCTGCCTTCTTTTCTACGCCGTGGCCTGTGGTGACTGCAAAGCAACCCAAATAATCAGCAACACCCAAATCTTTTGGCGCGACATAGTCAGCTAAACAGCGATTGGGACGACGCACTCCATCCACTACAGGACGTTCAGCCTGCTGACGCAAGTTGTGCCAAACAAAGAGCGGGTGCTCACGGGACTCGTCACTATATAAAACAATGTCATCGCCAATAGTATTGGCAGGATAAAAAGCTACTACAGCATCTGCTTGCAACCACTGGCCTTTAATCAATTTTTCTAGCAAGGCTTTTGCGTCCGCAAATACTTTTTTGGCCTCAACACCAACTACCTCGTCATCGAGGATTGCGGGAAACTTACCGGCTAAATCCCAGGTCTGAAAGAATGGCGTCCAATCAATATATTTAGCAATATCGCTTAAAGCAAAGTTTTTAAAGACACGGCGACCAATAAATTTGGGCTTCTCAGGCGTGTAAGCGGACCAATCAATCAGCTCACGATTCTTGCGTGCGGCCTCTAATGAAATTGTTGGCGCTGCCTTTTTATTTGCGTGCTGTTCACGAATACGCACATAGTCATCGCGCAGATCTTGAATAAATTTCTTTGCACTCTCATCAGAAAGCAGACTTGATGCTACTGATACAGATCTAGAGGCATCTGGTACATAGACTACAGGGCCATCATAGTGCGGTGCAATTTTTACAGCCGTGTGAACACGGGATGTAGTAGCACCACCAATCATCAATGGAATCTGACGTTCGCGGAAATAGTCATCACGCTGCATCTCTTGAGCAACATAAGTCATCTCTTCAAGCGAAGGGGTGATCAAGCCAGACAAACCTACGATATCTGCTTTTTCCTCTTTCGCTCGCTTCAGAATTTCTGCGCAAGGAACCATCACACCCATATTGGCTACTTCAAAGTTATTACATTGCAACACTACCGTAACAATATTTTTACCAATATCGTGCACATCGCCCTTCACCGTAGCCATGACAATTTTGCCCTTAGCCTTAGCCTCGCCACCCGCAGCAATATGCAAGCGTTTCTCTTCTTCAATGTATGGAATCAAGATTGCAACCGCCTGCTTCATCACGCGCGCGCTCTTCACCACTTGTGGCAAGAACATCTTGCCAGCGCCGAATAAATCGCCAACGACATTCATGCCGTCCATGAGTGGGCCTTCAATGACCTCAATGGGTCTACCGCCCGCGCCCATAATTTGGGCTCGCAACTCTTCCGTATCTTCTTCAATAAAGGTTGTGATGCCATGAACTAAGGCATGAGTGAGTCGCTCACGAACAGGGTCTTCACGCCAGACTAAGTTCTCAACTTGTTTAGCGCCACCGCCTTTAAATTGGTCTGCGATATCCAGCAAACGTTCAGTTGGCGTCTTGCCATCTTTTTCTTTAAAACGATTGAGGACTACATCCTCAACACGTTCCCGCAACTCTGGATCTAAGTCTGCATAGACACCAAGTTGTCCAGCATTGACAATGCCCATGTCCATACCGGCTTGAATAGCGTGATACAGAAATACTGTATGGATAGCCTCACGAACGCGATCATTCCCACGAAAGGAGAAGCTAACGTTAGACACGCCACCACTAACCTTGGCGCCTGGTAGATTTTCTTTGATCCAGCGAGTCGCATTGATGAAATCAACCGCATAGTTATCGTGCTCTTCAATGCCGGTAGCAATTGCAAAGATATTAGGGTCAAAAATAATATCTTCTGCAGGAAAACCAATTTCATTCACCAAGATGTCATAGCAACGCTGGCAAATTTCTGTCTTACGTTTGAATGTATCTGCTTGACCCACTTCGTCAAATGCCATGACTACCGAAGCAGCACCAAAGCGACGAATTAAGCGCGCTTGCTTCCTGAAGGGCTCTTCACCTTCTTTAAGGGAAATTGAGTTAACAATTGGCTTGCCTTGAATGCATTTCAATCCTGCCTCGATGACGCTCCATTTGGAAGAGTCAATCATGATAGGTACACGAGCAATGTCGGGCTCTGAAGCAATGAGATTTAAGAAGCGCGTCATCGCTGCTTCTGAATCTAACATGGCCTCATCCATATTGATATCGATTACCTGCGCACCGTTCTCAACCTGCTGTCTTGCTACCGCAAGTGCCTCGTCAAATTGATTATTCAGAATCATGCGAGCAAATGCTTTTGAACCAGTTACATTGGTGCGCTCACCGATATTCACAAACCCAACATCAGGGGTTACGTTAAACGGCTCTAAGCCTGAGAGCTTCATCGCTGGCATCACTTTAGATATCTTCGTGGTACTCATGCTGATATCTCTGAATTCTCGCGATAGAAAACACGCGGCTTGCGTTTCGCAACTGCATTCGCTATTGCCCGAATATGATCTGGAGTAGTGCCACAGCAGCCGCCAACCAAATTCACTAAACCGTCTTTTGCAAAGCCATCTACTAGACTAGAAGTGATATCTGGAGTCTCATCAAAACCGGTATCACTCATTGGGTTGGGTAGACCAGCATTGGGATAGCAAGAAACTGCAGCATCGCAAATACGAGCAAGCTCTGCAATGTAAGGACGCATGAGTGCTGCACCTAAAGCACAGTTCAAACCAAAAGTGAGCGGCTTGATATGACGTAAGCTATTCCAGAATGCTTCTACAGTTTGACCAGACAAAATTCGACCAGAGGCATCCGTCACCGTTCCTGAAATCATGACCGGCAAACGCTCGCCCGTCTCCTCAAAAAATTCATCCAAAGCAAACAAAGCTGCTTTTGCATTTAAGGTGTCAAAAATGGTTTCAACTAAAAATAAATCTACACCACCAGCAAATAGCCCTTCAATCTGCTCTCGATAAGAAGCACGCAAGGCTTCAAAAGTAACGTTACGCGCACCCGGATCATTGACGTCAGGAGAAATACTCGCTGTCTTAGGGGTGGGGCCAATCGCTCCGGCAGCAAAACGAGGTTTGTCTGGGGTGCTGTACTTGTCACATGCGGCTCTAGCCAATTTGGCTGAGATTTCATTCATTTCATATGCAAGATCAGCCATCTTGTAATCTTCTTGCGCAACAGAAGTGGCACCAAAAGTATTGGTTTCAATAATGTCAGCACCGGCATCGAGGTACTGCTCATGAATTTTGCTAATGATTTGGGGCTGCGTCAGCACCAGCAATTCATTATTACCCTTGATATCACCTGGATGATCCGCAAAACGTGTGTTCCCGGGCAATCCACGATAGTCAGCCTCAGACAGCTTGTATTGCTGAATCATGGTACCCATCGCGCCATCCAAAATCAGAATGCGCTGCTTTAGTAGCTCGGGAAGCGCCTGACCACGCGTGTAAGGCTGGGATAAACCATTAGATTGCATTGCTTAACCGGGATTAATCTCTAGAATCCCTTATTGTATTGGCATTACATTCTTTTTACTTACCCGGAGCACCTATGTTTGGAACCATCCCAGAATTCAATCAAAGCCTTGAAATGATGAAGACCATGTGGGGTCAAGGGGCAGCCGGACAAACGCCAGGCCAATTTCCCTTTACCACCGATGCCTCGAAGGCTGCAGGCGGTTTTGGCTCTGCCTTTCCAGGCCTAGATACTGATGAGCTAGAAAAGCGTATCAAGGACCTCAAAAGTGTTGAGAACTGGCTCAACCTGAATCTCAACATCCTCAAATCCACTATTCAGGGCCTGGAAGTGCAACATGCCACGATGATGGCTCTCAAGTCCTTTGGGGATGCTGTATCTGCTACGGCTGCTGCAGCTACAGGCAGCAGTGAAGAGTCAGAAACTAAAGCCTCTAAGCCACGCAAAACCGCAACACGCCGTCGTCGCAAAGCTGGCGATGCAACTTTCCTCGACGAAGTAGGTAATTCAGATGAGCGATAGCCTCGCCCATTGCAAATGTCATTTGGTGAATATCTAATTCACGCTTAAATAAAACCGGCACTATCTCGCGAGCAGTTGCCGGTTTTTTACATGCCCCGAGGGTATCTGCTAAGCGCTCATCATGATGCGCTTTTAACTGGTCAATACGTGGCTTCATCCCTGTAAATGGCTTGCCATGTGATGGCAACACCAAGGTGTCATCAGGTAATGGTAAATATCGATCTAGTGAGCTGAGATACAAACCCAATGGATCAGCATCGGGATCTGCATCATAGACACTGACATTGGTTGAGATACGCGGCAGCAACATATCGCCGGAAATTAAAACACCCAAAGCTTTGCAATACAAAGAGGCGTGCTCAGGGGCATGCCCAAATCCCATAATAATTCGCCACTCATGGCCACCAATCAAAATCATCTCGCCGTCAATAATCCGACGATATTGCCGAGGTACACCTGGGACCATATTGCTGTAGTAATTTGAACGTGCGCGAATTTTTTCTAAATCTTCTGGTGCATTTAATCCATGCTTCTGAAAATGGTCGGCAGAACCTCCGCTGCCTGCGCGCGCACCAATTGCCGCACCGCCCTCTTTATGGCTGAGCCACTGTGCTGTTAAGTAATCCGTCATAGAAATCCATAGAGGGACTTTCCATTTCTCACACAACCACTGTGATAAACCTACATGATCTGGGTGCATATGCGTCACGATCACTCGGAGCACCGGCAAACCCTCTAGTTGCGTGGCAAAGATCTCCTCCCATGAGGTCTGTGTTTCCTCATTGGCGATGCCACAATCCACAATTGTCCAACCCTCAACGCCTTCAAAGGTATCGCGCAAGAGCCATAAATTAATATGGTCTAAAGCGAATGGTAAGCGCATGCGCAGCCATCGCACTCCTGGTGCTACCTCGATTGAAGAACCCACTTCCGGCAAAGCATCTACAAAGGGATAGTGAATTGAACTTACTGCACTAGATTGATCTTTGGTATTCATTAATTTTTATTCTGGGTTTTCTGAACCTATTTATTAACATCCACAATCACACGACCACGTATATTTCCAGCCATTAATTCAGCGGCGTACTTTAATGAATCCTCTAAAGAAATTTCGTGAGAGATTTCTTCAAGCGTTTTGAGATCAACTAATTTACTTAATTGCTCATAAGCAGCAATGCGTTTTGCACGTGGCACGGTCACACTGTTTATGCCATATAAGGTGACGCCACGCAAAATAAATGGTGCAACTGTTGATGGAAAGTCCATGCCCTGAGCAAGACCGCAAGCAGCAACTGCACCATCGCTCTTTGTTTGTGCGCATGCATTTGCGAGAGTATGACTGCCAACACTATCGACTACTGCGGCCCAACGCTCTTTAGCCAAAGGTTTGCCAGGGGCAGATAAAGCAGCGCGATCAATAACCTCTGCAGCCCCTAATTTTTTGAGGTACTCCGCTTCTGCCATTCGACCCGTGCTAGCAACGACCGTAAAGCCAAGCTTACTTAAGAGGGTAATAGCGAAACTTCCCACGCCCCCAGCAGCCCCGGTCACCAATACCTCACCATCACTTGGCTTCAGGCCGTGCTTTTGAAGAGCCATCACACACAGCATGGCGGTATAACCAGCAGTACCAATCGCCAAGGCCTGTTTTGCTGTAAAACCCTTGGGCAATGGAATCAACCAATCCGCTTTCACACGCGCCTGCTGCGCCAAGCCACCCCAGTGGCCCTCACCCACACCCCAACCATTGAGCAGGACCATATCACCCACCTTAAAGTCAGGACTAGCACTCTCTAAAACCTCGCCTGCAAAGTCAATGCCAGGAACCATTGGGAAGCTACGCACTACAGGGCCTTTGCCAGTGATAGCTAAACCATCTTTGTAGTTCAGCGTGGAATACAAGACCTTCACCTTGACATCCCCCTCTGGAAGCCTGGCTTCGTCCACCTGAGTTAACTCAGCGCGATAGCCTTGCTCGTCTTTATTCACCAAAATAGCCTTAAACATGTCTCTTCCTTTTAAAAGCGCTGCATTCCCCGCAGCAAATGCGTAATAGGTTTATCCTAACGAGCATTGCTGATTATGGAGGTTTCCATGAAAAAAATTCTACTATTAACTTCGATTTCAAGTCTGACATTGATGGCCTGCTCCTCAAGCCAGATCAATATGTCCATGGGAAATATGCGCCTAATCAGCTCAAGCGCCTCCCCACAAGACGTGATGGATTTTGCCAACAACACCTGTAAAAATGATTTCTATCAAGGCGCCAGCTTTCTATCCAAAGCAGGCAAAGAATATCGCTTTAAGTGTGTAAAAGCCGAAGAAAACGAAATATTGATCCCGATTCCTGGAACAACTATTGCTGCTCCGGCGGCGAGCAAATAAGCGAATTTATATGGCCCCATTTACCTCACAAGAGCTACGCAAAGGATTCTCGTCTTTTGCTACCGGGGTCACAGTAATTACCTGCCTAGATGCCGACCAAAACCCTCACGGCATCACTATCAGCTCTTTTAACACTGTCTCATTAGAGCCACCGCTCATTCTTTGGAGTCTAAAAAAGCATTCACGTTTAATGCCGAACTTTGAAGTTGGACATAAACAGTTAATACATGTTTTAGAGCGCTCACAAGAATCGATGGCGATGCATTTTGCAACAGTCAAAGAAAATCAATTCACTGATATTCCTCACAAAATTGCAGCAAGTGGCCTCACTCAAATTGAGGGTTGCGCTGCTTACTTTGAATGTGAGACTGTTTCAGTTCATACTGGCGGCGACCACAACATCATTGTGGCAAAAGTACTGAATCTCAAACATGACTCCTCAAGCCATCCGCTGATCTTTGCACATAGCAAATTTGTCGGCCTTGATTCATCGCTTTAAACAATAACGAATTTCTAAAGGGGTTCTCATGATGCGTTTATGGGGAAGAAAAAGTTCTATTAATGTACAAAAGGTTCTGTGGTGCCTTGCTGAGCTTGGACTTAAAGAAGGTAAAGACTTTGAGCGCATTGATGCAGGACTACATTTTGGGAAAAATCGCACACCAGAATTTTTAGCATTAAACCCAAATGGGCTAGTTCCTATGCTTGAGGATGGTGATCTCGTCCTCTGGGAATCCAATACTATTTTGCGTTACCTCACTCGGCAATACGATTCATCGAAGCGTTTTCCTAACGATATTGCTAACCAGTATCAGTCTGAAAAGTGGATGGATTGGCAAGTAGGAACACTTTGGCCAACATTGCGCACAGCCTTTCTGGGACTGACACGCACGCCTGAGAATGAGCGCAACTATGAAGCGATTAAGAAGTCTTATCAAGACACCAACGACTTGCTGGCTTTGCTAGATCAACAACTAGCCAAACATCATTACTCTGCTGGAAATACCTTTCAGATTGGAGATATACCACTGGCATTGTGCGTTAGTCGCTGGATTCTACTCAATCAAACTTTCCCAGAAAAGACTGGACCCCGCACCCAACTTCACCACATTGATGCTTGGATGAAGCGAATAGAGGCGGAAACACAATATAAGGTCGTGGCTGAAAAAGAGCTCAATATTGTGAAACCATAATCGGCTCCTGTATTTCAAGGCAATAAAAAAGGGTGAAGCAATTCACCCTTTTCTTTTTGCACTCTTGAAAGAAATTATTGTTGCTTAAATTTCTTCTGGTGATGATCAGCGCCGATAAATAAATACATTGCTGGCACAACAAAGAGAGTGAAAAGCGTACCGATTGAAAGGCCCGTAAAGATCACAATACCCATAGACTGTCGACCTGCAGCTCCTGCACCAGAGGCAATGACCAGTGGCACAACACCCAAAACCATCGCCGCTGTTGTCATCAAAATTGGGCGCAAACGCACACTACTAGCCTCTACAATCGCATCTAACTTGCTGCGTCCCGCCTCTTGGAGTTCATTTGCAAACTCGACTATCAAGATGCCGTGCTTACTAATCAAGCCCATCAAGGTCACTAGACCAACCTGGGTATATACGTTGAGTGTAGTAAACCCTAAATTAATAAAGATCAGCGCACCAAACAAGGCTAGCGGTACTGAAACCAAAATCACAATTGGATCGCGGAAGCTTTCGAACTGAGCGGCTAACACTAAAAACACAATTAAGATCGCAAAGAACATGGTGACCAAAAATCCGCCTGACTCAGCCATGAACTGCCGAGAAGGACCAGCATAGTCCATGGAGTAGCCATTGGGCGCCACTT
Organism: Pseudomonadota bacterium; assembly: GCA_046046735.1. Taxonomy (GTDB): domain Bacteria; phylum Pseudomonadota; class Gammaproteobacteria; order Burkholderiales; family Burkholderiaceae; genus Polynucleobacter. Next base: position 619 of record JBJOJF010000120.1, on the reverse strand, counting down.
CTTTTAAGGTCTGACGCATGAACTCCAATAGATCCGCTTGAGATATAAATGGCGTGCTCACACCAGAGATCGTTGCAGAGTTCAGCTGCTGAAAGTGATTGATCGACTGTGGAACTACCCTCTGCTTAATCGTCGCAATCGTCCGAGCTTGAATCATTTGCCCGCTTGGAGTGCGGATGTAGTAATCCAAGATTTGATCAGGGTTCAAGCGATCTACCTGCTTCACTTGCGGAATCACGCGATAAGAACGGCCTGAAACCGAGAAGTAGTTAACATAACCGCCGCCCAATGCTGCTGAGAGTGCGCTACCCACCTGCTGCTGAGTCATACCCAAAGCAGCTACCTTCTCTCGATCAATTTCTAATACATCTTGCGGCTTATCAATTTTCAAATCTGAGTCTACGAAAAAGAAATTACCACTGCGACGTGCTTTATCTAATACTGCCTGTGATACTTCATTGAGCAACTCATATGACTCGGTGGTATTAATCACAACTTGTACAGGCAGACCTTGTGCACCAGGCAAAGCTGGGAACTGGAATGCCGCTACGCGTGCGCCCGCAATCGAATTCCACTTACTCTGCATATCTTCTTGAAACTTAGTGGCATTACGACTACG
>JBJOJF010000119.1:0-8048 GCA_046046735.1 Pseudomonadota bacterium | reverse complement strand
CTCATGAAAAACGCTTTGTTGCTCTTCCAGGTATGAATGCACTTGGAAAATACCTGGCCAATCATCTGACGCTTCATGCCAATCAAACTATTGATCAGCTCATTCCAATCAATCATCAATGGCAAATTCATAGTAAAGAGTTTGGTCTCATCAATTCTGTATTTGACTATTTGGTGTTGGCCATCCCCGCTCCTCAAGCTAGCGCCCTTACCCAAGGACATGCCAATCAAATCCAATCGGTTTGTAACTCAGTCAATATGAATGGGTGCTGGACTGTGATGGCACGTTTTACCGATCAACCGAAATTCCCTTTTGATGCAGCATTTGTAAATGGAGAAAAGATTAGTTGGATATGTCGCAATCAATCCAAACCCCAGCGTGATGGTAAAGAATCGTGGACGATTCATGCAAGCCCCGAATGGAGCCAAGAACACATAGAACTTAATGAGAATGATGCTAACGCTCAACTTCTTCAGTGCGCTCAGAACTTAGGATTCGATTATCGGAGCGCTGAAATTTCAACACATCGTTGGCGCTATGCCAGCGGGTATGCCGAAGGAAACCCTGAATTTTTCTTTCTGCCTGAGTTGAACCTTGGCTTATGCGGAGACTGGCTCCATGGTGGCAGAGTTGAGGGTGCTTGGCTTAGCGGAAGAAAACTGGCAGATCAAATCATGAATCAACAATGAAGTTAAGTGTTGATTGATTTTTCAATTTGATAGAAAGCATATTGCCCAGGGCCACTTTTCTTCGCCAAGTACATTGCCTCATCTGCATGATTTAGCAAATCTTCAGGAGAGCTCGAGTCCTCAGGGAACACAGTCACCCCCATACTTAAGCTGATGGCAATATCGACCCCCTCAGGCAATGCAATTGGTTTTTTGATGGCCTCTAAAATTCGCTCTAAAGTGATATGGATACCGTTGATTACCTCAATATCAACCAATATCAACACAAACTCATCCCCTCCAATACGAGCCACGGTATCGTTTTCACGAACACAATCCGTTAATCGACTGGCAACTTCTTTGAGCACATAGTCACCAGCATCATGTCCGTAAGCATCATTGACTGGTTTAAAGCCATCAAGATCTATAAAGCACAGAGCAAAGTTAGTACGATTGCGATGGCTAGAAGCAATTGCCTGACCTAAACGATCTAGCAAAAGATATCGATTGGGAAGCTTGGTCAGATGATCGTGATTGGCAACCATTTCCAAGGCATCCGTCTTCTCCTTGAGGAAGGCCTCTTCAATACGAATAAGACCTTGAGTTCGCCAGAGCACTATTGCAAGCGCGCCTAACAAAATTGCGCATGCCGCTAAGAGCCATTGGGCAACCTGACGACTGAGCTGAATTAATGCATCGTCCACCTTTGATCCGATTAGCTTTAGTCGCAACCACCCTATGGGTGTACCGGCCTCTAAACGCAACCACTGCGTAGTAATCTCACCCTCGGTTTTGCTGGTAGAAGATTGCGTGGGGGCTTCAATCAATGTAGAGCCGTAAACTGGTTTCACTTGACCCGTTTTTGGATCCAGCTCTAAAAGGGACAAAACCTTTCCGTCTTCATCCGCCACCATGGCAGATAGAACCTGAGGATCAGATAAAGCTTGGCGTAAGCGACTTTCAATCTGAGCATAATTTTCTGAAATCACATCATCCTGAATGGCGATTGCTAAGCCCTCTGCCATCACTTTTGCAACTGATTCACGGCCAGAAACTCGAATATCGAGCGCGCGATGGTCAAACCAGGTAATTGCATACAAGGCGAGCAACAAGGTGCCAACACTAATGATCAATGCTCCTCGCATCAACGAGCGAGTACTAATCTTTGAGAAGTCTATATCTTTAGCCGTCATCTAGCGATACCAACTTCTCCAAATTTAGTCGCTCAAGGGGAGCGAAATCACGCTGATAATCAGATTGAATTGGTGCAGGCATTTGTATGTCTTCCAACATCTTGAGGCCAGCAGCAGTATTTGCTAATGAAATAATAGATGCCGCAATCTCTTTTCGTAAGGCTACTGGCACTCTGGGATTAACTACAAATGGGTGAGGCGCATAGCCAGCAGTTTCATACAAGATGCGTAAACTCTCTCTAAGGCTTTGCTCTTCCCTCAAAAGCGTGTTGTTTACACCCCCCGCTGCCACCAACTCCCCCATTGCTACTGCGCGATAACTACTCGCATGCGTTTTCAAATACTTTGGCTTAATTTGGATACCCATTTTTGCCAATTCAGCACGGATCAACAGCGAAGCGGCAAACGCATTAGGCGCCGGAAAGGCAACCTCCTTACCTTGCAATTCTTGAACTGTCTTAATTGGACTCTTTGCCTGAACCACCAGAATTCCAGTTAATTTGGTGCTCCCATCAATTAAAAGAGGAATATATCCTTTGCGCTTTTTAGCCATCACCTCGTGATATGGGTTCACAAAAGCAAAATCAGGCTCCCCTTTTAATAAAATTTTTTCAAAGGCAGGAATGGTCTCGGGAATCACCAACTCAAAACACTGTTTTGTATTGCGGCCTACGACTTCTAGTAAAGGAGACCACTTAGCATAGGTTGCAGCACGAGGCAATTGAGGAACGATTGCAACGCTCAAAGGTTTGACCGCGGATTGGTCTCCAAGACAAGCGGCAAAAGCGGGGATTGAAAAAAATATTGTCCCAATTGAAACAATGCTCCATTTACCCAAAAATCCGTACATTGCCTATCTTCCTACTGTTAACTTTTATTGCCTTATTATCTCGCAAAAAGACAACACTACTAAAATTAATAAATAATTATTCAGCAGTATTCCCAGTGGAATCTCTGGGGGCACTAACCCGAGCTACCTGGTAACGCCATAACCATACTTAAGCAAAATATCTTTTGCTTTTGGCGTTTGCATAAACTGATACACGTCTACCGCCTCTTGAGGAGCCCCTTTTATCAAAACCATTCTTTGTTTGATGGGCTCGTAAAACCGTTCATTCAAAGGAATGAAGTTGGTCTCCTTGGAGATCTGGGGTGACTGCGCAAGTGATAGTGCAGTAATACCAAGATCTGCTGCGCCAGTAGCAACGAACATCGTAGCGGCGCCAATGTTATCGCCAAAAACCAATTTATCTTTAGCAATGTTCCATAGACCCTCTGCTTTCAGATAGTCAATCGCTGCTTTACCGTAAGGCGCTAAATCTGGCTTAGCAATAGCAATCTTATTTGCCTTATTGATTGCCGCCTCTAAATCTAACTTGGAATTGGAAAGCTTGATACCTGATGAGTTTTTGGAGATGAGTGCTAAGCGACCGATTGCATAAACCTTACCCTCATCTACGGTCTTTCCCTTTTTATATAACTCGAGAGGAAACTGCTCATCGGCTGAAATAAATAAGCTAAATGGTGCTCCATTCAAGATCTGGGTCGCGAAGTTTCCAGAGGAGCCGTAAACCACTCTCAGTTCCGATTTACCAGTTGCCTTGAATGCTGTGGAAATTTCAGCAAAGGCATCCTTCATGTTGGCTGCAACCGCCACAGAAGTAGTTTGCCCGCATGACAAGGAAACTTGTACTGCCAACATGATTCCTAAGAAGTATTTCAGCGATTTCAATGACGTACTTTCCAAATTAAGCTACTGAATAGTTTACTCATGAGCCTGAGAATCAACCGCCAACTCTCTTTGACTGGTAAATACCCGTTCCAGCCCCGTGATCGGATCTTTGAAGCGAATCTCTTTAGCCAATAACTGCAATGACTTAGAAAAGTCGAGGTCATATTCTTGATAAGGGGTGAGTACTGGATAGATCTGATCACATCGAATGGGGATGCCCAGGGCATTGAGATGACAACGCAACTGATGCTTCTTACCGCTGCCAGGAGTGAGTCGGTATCTAGCCCAGGGCTTCATGACTTCTATAAGCTCTATATAGGTATCAGTATTTGCCTCACCCTCTACCTCTTCCATTTGCAAGAAATGGGCTGATTCTTCTAGTCGACTGCGATAAGTCAGCGGTAATTTTTTTGCCAATGCTTCCGAAAGGGGTGCAATAGCTTCGTAAATCTTGATCACCACTCGATCTCTAAATAAATTCTGATACTGAGCACGCTCGCCTGGATTGATTGAGAAGATCACCAATCCTGCTGTATCCCTGTCAATTCGATGAATGGGACTTAAGGTTTGGATACCCGTCTTTTTCTTTAAGCGATTCAAAAGAGTTTGGTGCAAATAAAGACCACTCGGAGTTACCGGCAAAAAATGAGGCTTATCAGCTACCAGAATGTGCTCATCCTGAAACAGGATTTGTTCTTCAAAGGGAATCTCTGGTTCTCGAGCAAGGCGCCTGAAATACAGTAAATGGGTATTTGGGAGGTAAGCGTCAGCACCAGCGACGACATCACCGTCTTGCGTCATGACTAAGCCTTCGGCAAATCGTGCAGCCCACTCGCTTGGGTCAATATGGGGAAAGCTGCTGATGAAGAAATCAAGCAGTGTTAAATACTTTGCCGATGCGGGAAGGTATACCCGAGATGCAGATACTCCTTCCGAATTCACTTTCATAGAATTTGCTTAGCTTTACCGTTTAAAGCCTAATTATCCACCCGCACGTACCGCAGTTACGCAAGTACACCGCCTACCAAAAAGACCCCTAAAATAGGGGCACTCTTTAAACATCACACCCATGCTCGAACTTTCCATCTTTGACCTCAGCCTTCTATTTGCCTGCGCCCTCACGGCCGGACTGGTTGACTCGATCATTGGTGGTGGCGGCATGATTCAAGTTCCCGCCCTCTTTTCATTCTTGCCAGGCTTCCCACCAGCAACGCTGCTATCAGTCAATAAATTTGCGTCAAGCGTAGGAACCATCGGATCGGCCATTCAATACGCCAGAGCAAATAAAAGCCCCTGGAGCCTAGTAATAGTTTCTTCATCTGTAGCCTTCTTTGCTTCGGTTGGGGGAGCCTATCTCGTGACGCAATTACCAACGCAGTGGCTCAGAAGCGCCCTACCGTTCTTATTACTGGCATTACTGATTTTTAATATCAAATCCAATGCTGGATTAGTGCACGCCCCTAAACATCAGCACCATAAACAAAAAGCCATTGCCTCTACAGGCGCTGGAATTATTGGGTTTTATGACGGCTTTCTTGGCCCAGGTGCCGGCGCCTTTTATAAGCTCCTGTATACGCGAATCATGGGCTTTGACTTTCTGCGTGCCGCTGCACCAGCAAAGTTTCTCAATATCGCCTCAAACCTAGGCGCCTTATGTGTGTTTTTCTATCTAGGCTACTTTGACTGGAAGCTCGGCATCTTGATGGCCATTGCCAATCTGGTTGGCGGTCAAATTGGCACGAGTATCGCCATTAAGCACGGCAATACCTTTATTCGTAAAGGCTTCTTTATATTGGTAACGATTCTGATTATCAAAACTTTCTACGACGCTTTTCTGAAATAATTCGCGTCAGATAGCCTTGGGAAGCAATAAAACTGCCATTTTTCGTGGATTTATGGTGATTTTCATAGTAAATTAATAGCTAGCAGGTGCAGTTTATTTACTACAAAAACAGAGGGACAAATGAAAATATTATTACCAGTTGACGGCTCCAAATCGGCTCTTAATGCAGCGAAGTATGTTGGAAAGTTAGCTAAAGACTTGCGCAGCAAATGCACAGTGACATTGATCAGTATCCATGACGATATTGGCTTGGGCCATGTGAAGCAATTTGTTGCAAATAGCGTAATCGATGATTACCTCAGAGAAGTTAGTGAAAAAGAGTTGAAACCTGCTCAAAAAGCACTAGACACTGCTGGCGTTAAGCACAGCATGGTAATTAAGCGTGGCAATGTTGCCAACGAAATCATTGCTCTGGCTAATAAAGAAAAGTTTGACCTCATCGTGATGGGATCAAAAGGTAGAACGGGTATTGTTGATGCCTTAATGGGTTCTGTTGCTCAGAAGGTTGGTAATGCAGCCAAACAACCTGTTTTATTAGTTAAGTAATATCTTTAATCGCAAGATTAATATCGAAAGGCCGTCATAGAGACGGCCTTTTTTACGAGGTAATTCATGAGTATTTTGCTACTACTTTTTGCACCAGGAATCTTTGCCATCTACTGGCTGATCCGCCTGCAAATCTGCTTATCTAGAGTGCGTTATCTTGTAGATACTTATGGATTGGATCGCAAGAAGCTGCGCAAGCTAAGCTGTAAAGAAGTCAAAGCGCTTCGTCAATCAATCGATGGGCTACGACACGCAAATGATGCCTTTGGATTAGAGGCCTTAATTAGTCCGTACCGGGCTTAAAACTATCCCTTTGCAAAGTAACGTTCTTTAAACCAGAGCGCAACCGCGACCAGGCCGATCATGATCGGCACCTCCACTAGCGGACCAATCACTGCCGCAAAAGCTGCCCCTGAATTAATACCAAACACAGCAATCGCAACAGCTATAGCTAACTCAAAGTTGTTGCTAGATGCCGTAAAAGACAGCGTGCAACAACGCTTGTAATCAATTCCCATCTTGCCAGTAACAAAAAATGTGAGCAAGAACATGATTAAGAAAAATATCAACAATGGAATCGCAATGGTGAGTACATCCATGGGTAGACTCAGAATGAGCTTGCCTTTTAAGCTAAACATCACCACGATCGTAAACAGCAAGGCGATTAAGGTGAGCTTGCCAATACGCGGCACAAACTCTTCGTGATATCGATCTTTTGAGGTGAACTTAAGTGCGATTACCCTTGTCAAAATACCGGCAATACAAGGTACGCCAAGATAAATAAATACACTTTCGGCAATCTGCCCCATGCTCACGCTGACTGTAGATGCCGCCAAACCAAAGAATGGTGGCAAAACAGTGAGAAAGAAATAGGCGTAGACACTAAAAAATAGCACCTGGAATATGGCGTTAAAGGCGACCAGACCAGCAGCGTACTCGGTTGAGCCTTTAGCAATGTCATTCCATACAATCACCATTGCAATGCACGGCGCAATACCAATCAAAATCAATCCCGCCATGTACTCCGGCTGATCAGGCACAAAGGTAATCGCCAAGAAGAACATCAATGCTGGTGCAATAAACCAGTTCATTAATAAAGAAATTAAAAAGATTCGTTTATCTTTGAATACATCCGGCAAATCCTCGTACCGCACCTTAGCAAAAGGGGGATACATCATTAAAATGAGACCAATCGCAATTGGGATATTGGTAGTACCCACTTGGAAGGAGTTAATCAGATCTTCTACCCCGGGGAAGATATAGCCAATACCAATGCCTAGCGCCATAGCGGCAAAAATCCATACCGTTAGATATCGATCTAGAAAAGACAGCTTTTTAGTTAATGCGCTCATGCTTTTGTATGCACCTCTTTAAGACTCATGGAGTCCAATTTATCGAGTGGCATCGCAGCCAAAATATCCAATCGCTTTTTGAGGCCATTCATGACCTCAACAAAGGCGGCTTTCTTTTCGATATCACTACCCTGCACTTGCGATGGATCTGGAAAGCCCCAATGCGCAGTTGCAGGCTGGCCTGGCCAGAACGGACATACTTCACCAGCAGCGTTGTCACAAACTGTGATGATGAAATCCATCTTAGGCGCATTAGGCTCGCCGTATACATCCCAACTTTTTGACTTTAATAGCGCACGATCCATACCCATCTCTACAGCAAGATCTGCTGCAATAGGATTGACGCTTGTACCAGGTGTAGAGCCTGCTGAGTAGCCAATGAATTTACCGCTCGGATGCGTAGATGCCAACGCCTCACCCAAAATAGAGCGAGCGGAATTATGGGTACACAAAAATAGAATGTTGTAGGTTTTCATATAGCCTTGGCCTTACGCGTTGCTTTTTCTGGAACACATGATTTACCGCCGCAGCAGTTATCTAATAAAAATCCACTCAAGTCTTGGACCAGGGCAGCATTAGGTCGGTAAATGAGATTACGACTCTGGCGCTCTACTAGTAGCAAATTTGCCTGCACTAACTCTTTCAAATGAAAGCTCAGGGTGGCATTCGGAATGCCTAGCTTCTCAATAATTTCACTTGGGGTTAAACCAATAT
>JBJOJF010000118.1:0-5328 GCA_046046735.1 Pseudomonadota bacterium | reverse complement strand
GCGTGACGTCTTGGCTGGTAGAAAGACTTTACTGATGTCACATGAGCTGTATGCAATCCCTGTCACCTTGGGTTGCTGCATCTACATCTTGGTTCTGAATTTTTTCCCTGAGTACACGCTTGAGGGATCAGTAATTTGTATGCTGGCTATTTTTGGATTACGCGCAGCTGCCATTTACTGGGATCTGCGCGTACCCAAATTATTTATTACTAAAACGCGCTAACGGCGCCATCACTACGGGGATCCCAGCCACCATGTAGAGTGCCAGATGGATCCCGAATAATGCAGCCTGCGTGACCAACGGTTTCATCAAAGGCATCGAGCATTTCAATCTCATGACCCAAGGCGTAGAGCTCTTTTGCCACCCATGGACTGAAGCGCGACTCTAACTTCAAGCTATCACTGGTTTGGCCCCAGGTTCTACCCAGCAACCAACGCGGACGGCTAATCGCATCTTGTGGATCAAGTCCATATGTCGCTGTGCGAGTAAAGACGGCGCATTGTGTTTGGGGTTGGCCATCGCCACCCATGGTGCCGTACACCATTGATCGCCCATCCTTAAATAAAGCCATGGCCGGATTCAATGTATGAAATGGTTTGCGATAGGGTTCGAGGTGATTGAGTGTTTTGGGGTCCAGTGAGAAGCTGCATCCTCGGTTCTGCCAGTTCACGCCAGATTTGGGAAGTACGATGCCGGCACCAAACTCGTGATAGATACTTTGAATGAATGAGACGCAATTGCCATTGCTATCAACCACACCCATCCAAATCGTATCTGCAGGTCCTTTACCTTGACCCCAAGGTAAAGCTTTTTCAGGATCAATATTTTTTGCCAGCTTCTTTAGGAAGGTGGGCGATAAGAAAGACTGTGCATTTTTTGTCATGTACGCTGGATCAGTAACAAATTGATCTCGTACCTTGAAAGCTTGTTTGGTAGCTTCAACACAGTGATGAACATACTCAGAACTATCAACCTTAAAGCGCTTGAGATTAAGTTGATCTAATATGCCGATGATCATCAAAGACACAACGCCTTGGGTTGGCGGCGTCATATTGTAGACATTCCCCATGCTGTGTTTGAGTTCAAGCGGGTCAATGAGTTTGGCTTGATGGCGATGCAAATCCGACAACCTGAGAGGGCTACCAATATCGGTAAGCTCCTTGGCAAGTAATTCAGCTAAATCACCACGGTAGTAATCTTCGGTTCCTTTGCGAGAAATTTGACGCAAGGTTTTAGCAAGACGTTCTTGCTTGAAGATGCTGCCGACTTCGGGCGCTTTGCCATCCACTAAAAATGTTTCAGAAAATCCAGGGATGGAGCTTAATTCAGGCCTCTTTTTTTCAGTCAAGCTTGATTGGCTAAAAGTTACCGGAACACCAGCTTCTGCGTAGTGAATGGCATCTGCCAGCAAGCGAGAGAGTGGGAGCTTTCCACCTAAACCTTGTTTTGAAAGCTTTTGCGCGGCGCCCCAGCCGGAAATGGTGCCTGCAACCGTATTAGCGGCAATGGCACCTCGAAATGGAATAGCCTTAGTGATTCCGCGCTCGGCATACCACTGTTTAGTTGCTAAGCCAGCCGCTGCGCCACAGGCATCAATTCCGCCCATGGCTTTGCCGGGGGAATGAACCACCCAAAACGAATCGCCTCCGATGGAGTTCATGTGAGGGTAAACAACGGCAATAGTTGCAGCTGCAGCAACCATTGCCTCTAGTGCATTCCCACCTTCACGCAGTACCGCGAGCGCTGACTCAGATGCTAATGAGTGTGGCGCTACCGCCATCCCTCGAATTCCCCATTTTTGTTGCATTACTCAAACCCCTTTGACTGCTGTCTCAATATGAATCTTATTTATTTTCTCTAAGCTGACGTTCAATGTCTGCGCTTGAGTCCACTGTGATCTCATTTTGCTCTACACCAGCTAATGGATCAACAGATGGGCCACTCGCATCAAAGACAGCCGCAGGCTTATCGACAAAATAAGTCACAGTTTCTGGGATAAAGATAATGATGGCAACCAGGATGAGTTGTAAACCAACCCAAGGTAGTGCCCCATAGTAAATGTCCGAACTCTTGAGAGATTTTGGTGCCACACCACGCAGGTAGAACAATGCAAATCCGAATGGTGGATGCATGAACGAAGTTTGCATATTTGCGCCGAGTAACACGCCAAACCAAATGAGATCAATCCCGAGTTTTTCAGCAACTGGAGCCAGCAAAGGAATGATGATGAAGGCGATCTCAAAATAATCCAAGAAGAAGGCTAGGAAAAATACAAACAAGTTCACTGCGATTAAGAAGCCAACTTGACCGCCTGGGAGGCCAGACAGTAAGTTCTCAATCCATAGATCGCCATCCACACCTCTAAATGCTAGACCAAAAACGGTCGAGCCAATGAGGATGAAGATCACCATGGCATTAATGCGCATGGTAGAGGTCATTGCTTCCCAGACCAAAGTCTTTTGTAAACGCTTATTCATTGCCGCGAGAATTAAAGCGCCAACTGAGCCCATTGCGCCACCTTCAGTAGGTGTAGCTAGACCCATCAGAATTGTTCCGAGAACCAAGAAGATCAGCGCAATTGAAGGGACGATTCCCCAGAGAATTTTCTTGAATAACTTCCAGTCAATTTTCGGGCGAGCCTCCGGTGGTAGAGCTGGTACATCCTGCGGTCTAAAGATAGACAGGAAAAATATAAACAAGCAAAAGAGTGTCACTTGGATAATGGATGGCCCAATAGCACCGGCATACATGTCGCCAACTGATTTACCTAATTGATCAGCAAGTACGATCAGTACTAGCGAAGGAGGAATCAGTTGAGTGATCGTGCCAGAAGCTGCAATAACGCCAGTTGCCACTCGTGGGTTGTATCCGTAACGCAACATCACTGGCAAGGAGATCAAGCCCATGGCAATGACAGAAGCCGCCACCGTGCCGGTAATAGCGCCTAAAATTGCGCCAACAATAATTACCGCATAGGCAAGTCCACCCCGAATAGGGCCAAATAATTGACCCAAGCCCTCAAGCATGTCCTCGGCTAGGCCGCACTTTTCAAGAATGGCTCCCATGAAGGTGAAGAAGGGGATGGATAGCAAAAGGTCATTTGAAAGAATGCCAAAGACTCTATCCGGTAGCGCCTGCAAAAAAGTGGGTTGAAACATACCCATCTCAATGCCGACGAAAGAAAAGAATAAGCCAACTGCGCCAAGTGAAAAGGCCGCTGGATATCCAATTAACAAAAATACAATTAAACCCCCAAACATAATGGGGGCCATCAGATCATGACTAATCATTGCAAAGGTCTTTCGTACTTAGGATCGATTTTGATTACGCCGATGATGGCTGCGTATCGCTTGATAATTTCAGAGAGACCCTGAAGGGTAAGCAAGAAGAAACCCAGAGTAATAGCGCCTCGAACAGGCCAACGAATGAGGCCGCCAGGATTACTTGAGGTTTCATTTTGAATAATGGAAGTGATGAAAAATTCCCAGGAGTAGTAGCCAATGATGATGGTCACCGGCAGGAAGAAAACAATACCTCCCCAGAAATCTAACCACAGACGAACCCTGTTTGGATAGAGTGCATAAAGCACGTCTACCCGAACATGTTCATTTAGTCTAAACGTAGTGGCTGCACCAAACATCACCATCCCGGCGAATAAATACCACTGCGCTTCTAACCAGCCATTCGAACTGACATTGAAGCCGTACCGGATCAGCGCATTTGCAGTGCTGACCAGTACAGCTATCAATACCAACCAACTCGCTAACACACCAAAACGGTCATTAAGGCGATCAACGAAACTTGAGAAAAGTAATAATTGTTTTGGCATATCAACTTATCGGTGAGTTCTTATTTGACTGGGTTAGTTAACATGAAGCTCATCAGTGTCTGTTCTGCAACCTTGTTCCATAGCATCTGGTCGTTGCGGAACTTCTTCCATGGCTCATAAATTTTCTTGAATGATGGGTTTTTGGCTGCCTCTTCTTCGTACATCTCGAATGCAGCATTGGAGGCTGCTTTCATAATTTCTGTTGAGTAGGATTGGAGCTTTACGCCATTCTTGATCAAGCTTTGGAGCGCAATTGGATTCTTGTAGTCGTACTCAGCCATCATGTCGATATTGCATTCCGCACAGGCTGAGGTGAAAGCCTCTTGATATTGCTTCGGCAACTTCTCCCATTCCTTAATATTGACGTACATGGAATACATGGAGCACGCTTCCCACCATCCTGGGTAGTAGTAGTAAGGCGCGATCTTGTAAAAGCCTAGTTTTTCATCGTCATAAGGACCAACCCACTCTGCGGCATCAATCACACCTTTTTCTAGTGCGGGATAAATATCACCACCAGCAATTTGCTGAGGGATGGCGCCTAGACGTGACATCACCTCGCCACCTAAGCCCGCAATACGCATTTTCAGACCTTTGAGGTCAGCTACTGTTTTTACAGGTTTTTTAAACCAGCCGCCCATTTGTGTACCAGTATTACCTGCTGGGAAAGAGACAATGTTGTAGTCGCGTAAGAACTCACGTTGTAGCTTCAAGCCACCACCCCAGTACATCCAAGCATTTTGCTGGCGTTGGTTCATTCCGAAGGGAACGGTAGTGTCAAACGCAAACGTTTTATTTTTACCAACGAAGTAATAGCCGGCTGTGTGAGTGCACTCTACAGTGCCTTGTTGAACGGCATCAACAGTACCAAATGCTGGAACAATCTCACCTGCCCCAAAAATACGAATTTGAAACTTGCCATCGGTCAGCGCTGCGACGCGCTTAGAAATATATTCGCCACCACCATAAATTGTGTCTAGGCTTTTTGGGAAGCTAGAAGCGCAGCGCCACTTCACTTCAGGCATGGATTGAGCGATGGCCGGAGCTGCTAGTACACCAGCAGCTGCGCCTAATGCGGTTTTGCTTAAAAAGTCACGTCTTTTCATTTGTATTGCTCCTTAATTAATTATTTTTAGTGCACTACCGGGTACGGACTGCAAACGCTATTAAATCGGGATACAAGGAGGCGCTTTTTTTCAGTTGCACCTGAATTGGGCTGCTTGCAACATCTTGGTGCAAGTGCGTTTCATGAGAATGCAACGAATGCGTTGCAACAAATCCACATTTATCGGGAAAACCCCGAGCTAATTTGATGAGGAATTACCCTAACTAGTGGATTTCTTTGAATTTTTTCAAAGCATAATCGACCCGTTGTTTTTTATTTCAATAAAAATAGTTAGGAGCTACTGATGTCAACATCAACTAAAGCAGCCCCAATGACCGCTGAAGAACGCAAAGTTATTTTTGCTTCCTCTTTAGGTACGGTTTTTGAGTGGTA
>JBJOJF010000117.1:0-4663 GCA_046046735.1 Pseudomonadota bacterium | reverse complement strand
CTTCACGAGCCTGCGCCTTCACGTGACTTACACCTGCCTCGGTATACAAGCTCATCCCCTCTTCAGAACGAGTCAGCAACAAAGCCTCAAGGTCCAGAGATTTGCGGAGATCTTGCGCTCTCTTTGTGAGATCTTCCTCGCTTGACCATTGACCCACCACTTGGCGCAACTCGCTACGATTTGGTGTTAATACAGTGGCGCCGCGGTATTTGGCGTAGTCATCACCTTTTGGGTCAACCAAAATCATTTTCTTTTGTGCGCGAGCTTGCTCAATCATGAGTGCAACCTGCCCTAAGGCGCCCTTACCGTAATCAGACAAAATCACTACATCGGCATCGCCAATCAACTTCTCATAACGCTCTAGTTTATGAGCCAAGGCGGCCTCACTCGGAGCCTCTTCAAAATCCAAACGAATCAATTGCTGCTGTCTTGCAATTACGCGCAACTTCACAGTAGTAGGCACCTTGCCATCCACCTCAAGCTGACTATTCACATTACTGGATTGAAGTAATTCAGAGACGCGACGGCCTGGCTCATCATCACCAATAACTCCTAAGATGGTTGTCTGTGCACCAAGGGCGGCTACATTTCGAGCAACGTTTGCAGCTCCGCCCAAACGCTCATCAATCTTTCCGACCTGAACCACTGGCACAGGTGCCTCAGGGGAAATTCGGCTTGTATCGCCAAACCAATAGCGATCAAGCATGACGTCACCCACCACCAATAAGCGGGCTTTAGAAAATTGTTCTCGGTTTGCTTTTTCCACGGGCGCTTTTTATCTATCTAGATATATGAATATGACTCAATTATGACGGCCAATACCTTGGTACTCAAAGCCTAATTCTTGCATAGCTTGCGGCTCGTAGAGGTTACGGCCATCAAAAATGATGGGGTTCTTGAGATTGAGTTTGAGTTGGTCAAAATCGGGACTGCGGAAAGCCTTCCATTCAGTGACGATCACGAGCGCATCTGCATCTTTGGTTGCGACCATAGGATCATCAACCAATGTCACTTGCTTACGGCCTTCTGGGTTGCCCTTAAAGTCTAAAGCCAGGCAATGTTCGGTTTCTGGCATTGCTACAGGATCATGGGCTACTACCTGAGCTCCACGTTTGACTAACTCTTGGATGATGACCCGACTTGGCGCTTCACGCATATCGTCGGTATTGGGCTTAAAAGCCAGACCCCACAAAGCAAACTTCTTACCCTTGAGATCTTTGCCAAAGCGTTTATCAATCTTCTCAACCAAGATGTATTTTTGGATTTCGTTTACAGCCTCTACAGCATCGAGAATCTTGAGATCCCTGCCATGCTCTTTGGCGGTTTTAGACAGTGCCGAGACATCTTTTGGAAAGCAGGAGCCGCCATAGCCTGTGCCTGAGTACAAAAAGCCATAACCAATTCTGGAATCAGAACCAATTCCTTGGCGAACCGCCTCAATATCAGCTCCGACTAGATCGGCCAAGTTCGCTAACTCATTCATAAAGGAGATGCGCGTCGCTAACATAGCGTTGGCAGCATATTTAGTCAGCTCAGCACTTTTGACATCCATGTAATAAGTACGTTCATGGTGACGATTAAAGGGAGCATAGAGTTTGCGCATTTGCTCTTTGGCACGCAGTCCGGCTGGCGTATTTTGAGTACCAATCACAATACGATCTGGACGCATAAAGTCCTCTACTGCAGCACCTTCTTTTAGGAACTCTGGATTGGAGACTACTGAGCACAGCTCTGGTGAGAGCTTACGCTTTTCTAACTCTTCTGTAATCGCAGCATGTACTTTGTCAGCAGTGCCTACTGGCACCGTGGATTTATCGACAATCACTTTAGGTCCAGTCATATGAAGACCAATATTGCGCGCTGCAGCGACTACATACTGCAAGTCAGCCGAGCCGTCTTCATCCGGAGGGGTGCCCACTGCAATAAATTGAATATCGCCATGAGCTACAGAAGCAGCTATATCAGTGGAGAACTGCAATCTGCCTGCGGCACGGTTGCGCTCAATCATCTCTTTGAGACCTGGCTCATAGATTGGTACGCCACCTGAATTGAGAATCTCAATCTTTTTAGGATCTACATCGACACAAAAAACGTTATTACCCTGCTCTGCTAAACAAGCTCCAGTAACAAGGCCAACGTAGCCGCTTCCGATGATGGTGACTTTCAAAATAACTCCAATTCAGTCAATACTAATTATTCAGATTACATTGAAGGGCCGCTAGATGCAGCACCCTCGCTTCGTCTTGGGGAGTATGCCTCCCAATGATTACAGCCCGGACATTGCCAATAAAAACGTCGCGCCCTAAAGCCGCAGTTTCCACAGGTATAACGAGCAAGACTAGTCGTTCTTTGTTTTAATAGGCTTAAGGTCGCCTGTAAATCAGACACTCTTTCCGGGCTACCGTTGGTCTCAGCAAGTGCTAAACGCGTTTCAGCCAGCTTGGATAGCGCACTTAAGCTTGGAGAGTGCTGCATCACTTGAACCAACATGACTTCAGCAGCTTGCGCGCCACGAATTTGAGTCATGTGCTTTTGAACAATATCGAGCAACTCACCAGAAGCCTGTGTTTTGAGCAAATCACAGAGCGCAGTCAATCCAGCATCTGCCTTATCGATGGCAGCATGAGCGGCCATCCAGCGATCAGCCAATAAGTGCATATAAGCCGGGTGCGTACTTGCCACTATGCTCCAAGCTTCAATCGCCTGAGCTGGGCGATCCATCGCCATCAAATAGTCGCCTTGCAAAATTAATGCGCGCGCATGATTGGGGACTGCCTGCAAAGCCAGAGCGATGGATTGCTCAACCGCAGGAAGATCTTTTCGACGTAGAGCCTCTTGTCCAAGTTCACAATGAAATTGCGCAATCTCTGTGTGATGAGATTTTCCTTGCAAAGCCTCTAATTCAGTTGCGGCAATGATGGCCTTAGTCCAGTCTCGCTCAATCTGATACATCTCCAGCAAGCTCTCTTTAGCAGGAGCAGCAAACTTGCCATCACCGACGCGATTCAATGAAGCTTCCGCACGATCCAATAGCCCGGCACGTAAAAAATCTCGGCCCAACTCATAGGCGGCATGATCACGGTCACGTGGCTTTAAATCGTCTCGATTTGCTAAATGCTGATGCACCCGAATCGCACGCTCAGTCTCACCCCGGCGACGGAATAAATTTCCCAAAGCAAAATGCAACTCAATAGTTTCAGGATCAAGCTGCGCTATCTTGACCAAGGTCTCAATTGCTTGATCAGGTTGTTCGTTCAGTAAAAGGCTAAGACCTTTAAATGTTGAGCGCTGCTGACGCATCCGCTCACGTTCATCCATGCGATTTTCAAGACGCAAATCCCAGCGCGAAGCAAGCCAGCCAATGCCGAACATGACGGGTAGTAATAGCAGCCATGATGTCGCAATCTGGATCATGATGTGCAGAGCTTAAATAAAAAAATGGCCCGAATGGACCACTGGGTATGCGCTATGTGACTATGCACCTGAACCCTCTTTAGGGCTCGCTTGCTTTAAAGGCTTGTAATCAACGCGTTCACGTAATTCTTTACCTGGCTTGAAATGGGGCACTCGCTTTTCTGGGATCAATACTTTCTCACCAGATTTTGGATTGCGGCCAGTACGAGCAGGACGATGATGCAAAACAAAACTGCCAACACCGCGCAACTCAATACGTTTACCTTCGGCTAACGCGTGAGTCATAGTGTCTAGCAATGTTTTTACTGCCAACTCCACATCCCTAGGTAGCAGCTGGGGAAATTGTTCCGCCAAGCTCTCCACTAGTTCGGAGCGAGTAATTGCTTGTTGCTCTTGATCTGACATGGTCTATCAATAAAAAACCGCCGCTTCCCTCATGGAAAGCGGCGATATTGATTTAGCCTTGATTGTCCAACTTCGCTTTCAACAAAGCACCCAAGTTGGTTGTGCCGGACTGCGCATCACCTTGGAGTTTGCTCATAGCATCTTGTTGGTCAGAGCTGTCTTTAGCTTTGATTGAAAGATTGATTACGCGTGACTTACGATCAATATTAATGATCATTGCAGTAACGCTATCGCCTTCTTTCAATACATTGCGTGCATCTTCAACGCGATCTGTTGAGATCTCAGAAGCACGTAAGTAAGCTTCAACTTCATCAGCCAAGTGAATTGTTGCGCCCTTAGCATCAACTGCTTTCACAGTGCCAGTTACAAGGCTACCCTTGTCGCTTACAGATGTGTAGTTGTTGAATGGGTCACCAGACAATTGCTTGATACCAAGAGAGATACGCTCTTTCTCAACATCAATTGCCAATACAGTGGCTTCAACTTCATCACCTTTTTTGTATTTCTTAACAGCTTCTTCGCCTGGCTCATTCCATGAAAGGTCTGAGAGGTGTACTAAACCGTCGATACCGCCAGGCAAGCCAATGAACACACCAAAGTCAGTAATCGACTTGATTGCGCCAGTTAACTTATCGCCTTTTTGTTGGGCACGTGAGAACTCTTCCCATGGATTAGCTTTGCACTGCTTGATGCCCAAGCTAATACGACGCTTGTCTTCATCAATATCCAGAACCATTACTTCAACTTCGGTTCCTAATGCAGTAGCTTTGCTTGGAGCAACGTTCTTGTTAGTCCAGTCCATTTCAGAAACGTGTACCAAACCTTCGATACCAGATTCGATTTC
>JBJOJF010000116.1:0-3378 GCA_046046735.1 Pseudomonadota bacterium | reverse complement strand
AGAGAAAAAGAATTGGTATCTGAGATGAGCGCCCCCAATCCCCAAAGAGTAGAAAGCGACTTTTAAAAGTTGATTGAGAGGGAAATAGACCATTGAATAAAAGAGAGCCCTCATCAACATTGATGCTCATTATGATGAAATTACTAATTACTGTAGAGCTGCTCTATCTCTTTTGAATAGAGCTCATATAGCCTATTACGCCTTACCTTGAGAGATGGGGTGATTGTTCCCCTGGCAATACTTAACTCTTCAGGAATCACAACAAACTTTTTGATACGGCATTTTGACTCTAGTGTTTTATTAACCGTCTTGATGTCTTCATCAATTCTTTTTTCTAGGGACTGTAAATCAAGTTCTTGAGAATTCAGCGCCTTGATATTGTCAACAGTTGGAATAACTGCTGCTACTAGAAATTGCTTCCCATGCCCGTACACCACTACTCGATCAATATCAGGGAAAGTATTAAATTTCATTTCAATACTTTGCGGGGAAATCATTTCAGAGCCTGATGTTTTGATGAAATCTTTTTTCCTATCCTGAATTCGCAATAATCCATTCTCATCCCAGCTGCCAATATCTCCAGTGTGCAACCAACCGTTGATAATTGTTTTAGCTGTGAGGTCTGCGCCATTCCAGTAGCCCTTCATCACATTCGGGCCGCGAACTAAGATTTCACCATCTGCCGCTAACTGCACCTCCATACCAGACATAGGCTTTCCTACAACCTCTGGGCTGAGTTGCCCTAACTGACTCATTGTGATGCCAGGGCCACATTCAGTTTGCCCATACGCCTGATGCAAGTTAATTCCTAGTGCAGCAAAAAAGATGGCATCTTCCCTAGCAAGAGGTGATCCCGCCACTACAGTACCAACTAAATGACCGCCTAACTTTGCCTGTATTTTTTTTCTTACCAACAGTCCACATATAAAGTCCTGAAATATCTCTACAGGACTCAATTTGTGACCACTAATCTTCTTTTCTCCTAAACGAAGAGTTAACTTAAATAGCCGATTGGCTAAGATACCTTGCCCATTCATACGGGCAATAATCTGCTTGCGAAGAACATCCCAAAGCCTTGGGATAGTATTCATAATTGTTGGCTTTACGTATTGCAGATTAACATTTAAGTTTTTTAAATCATTGCATATAAATATTTGCGCCCCAATATAAATGGGCGTCCAAATATCTGCACAATGAGCATAAGAATGAGCAAACGGAAGAATGGAGAGAAATCGATTGCCATCCAAACCATATGGCTCAATCGTTTTGGCTGCGCCACGGCAATTATTTAATATGCTTCTATTACTCAACATTACCCCTTTAGATGTACCGCCTGTACCAGAGGTGTAAATTAAGCAGACCGTTTGATCCAGATCGGCAATAGAATTTTGAGTTTCTAGACTTACAGAATTCTGGCCAATGGAATCTTCCCACTCATCACTACCAAAGTAGAGTGAATGGCACAGCTGATCCTTAAATTCTGCGGCAATGATGCTCATTTCTGCTGAGAGATGCTGATCAGCAATCAAAATGCGAGCGCCGCTATCACAAAGAATATGGCGCCACTCATCAGCAGGTGATTGGCTATAACCAGCTACCAATATCGCCTTAAGCCTTAATGTTGCCAACTCTGCAATAAGCCAATCTCGAGAATTATCTGCAACAACCAAAATCCGATCTCCTGCATTTATGCCCTTCGAAGCAAAAAAAGCAGACAATGATTTGGATTGCTGGGATACCTCACCCCAAGTTGCATGTTTCCATTCACCATTCTCTTGATAATGCAAAAGAGGTGCATGTGCATTTTGTGCACACCGTTGATCAAATAACTGAACTAGAGAATACATGTTTGAAAGATCGGGCATCACTCTAAGAATACCTTCCAACTATAGTTTTTGGCTTTATTGGGCAGACAAGCAAATATCAAAGCATCATATTAAACACACCACCCCCAACAATAGCAATGGATTTACTAATATGGGACTCCGACAACGAAAATGATGACTGACCCCATTAGCCCATGACATACAGCACAACTAAGATAAGAGCCGCGGATAATATATAAAGTTCCCCAATACATTCCAGCAATAAATGCAATCCAAGGGAAAATGGGGCCTAAATGAGAATGTGTGGCTGCAAAAACAAGATTGGAAACAAATAAGGCGATTAAGGGTGCATGCTTTGAGGACCTGCGCTGATAAATCTCAGTCGCTTTTTGCACTACGCACCTTACTATTTCCTGGGCAAAGCTGAAGATAAAATACATCGCACTTAAGCCCACCACAATCATTAATCTGTTGCTATTAGGGGCCACGGCAGCAGATAAATCAAATATTGTTTCATCTGAATACAAGCCATTTAGATAGAACATCTTAAAGGCGATATAAATCATGATGGGGGCAATACTCCAGATCACACCAGCCTTAATTTGGCTCATGGCATGACTTGAACTAATTCCATACTCAGTAAAGCGCCCCTTCTCTCCCCGGAGAAAGAATAAGGTGACCATCGCAAACGTCACGATGAAAAAGAGTGAAACAAGACTATCTGTAGGTAAGACTTTAGTGAACCATTCTGCCATTGGTAAAGAAATAATGTAGATGGATAAAACAATGAAATTGGCCACTAAAAATCGGGCTGCAGAATTTTGAATCTCCAGCAACTTTAACTCTCGCTCATTTCTAGTTTGCACATCTTGATTGGTGCTTTCAAGACGATCAACCAAAATACCACCAAGAGCTAATTTGACTGCCTGTAGTACTTTTTCATTCTCAATATGCTCAAGGTTAATGATGAATAAATTCACAGCATCGTATGCCTTGATGGTGGCCGATACAGGCACCCCCCTAAGAACGGACATCTCCCCAAAAAAGGCTCCAGTATTCAAGGTAGTGATTTCTACCTCCTGAAGATCATTTGTACCTTTTTTGGTAACACTTAAGACCCCTGTATCTAGATAAAATAAGCTGGAATTATTAGCCCCCTCCTGCAAGATCACTTCTCCAGGAGAAAACTTTACTGCCCTGCATTTATCTAATAACTCTTCTTTTTCACTATCAGTAAATTTCTGAAAAAATTCATGATTTAAAAAATTGGAGTTAATGCTGATTCGCTCATTATTCATATTTAGAGTCTGCGCATGTAATTGAACGGCAATAAATAATCCTTGGCGGAGAGAGAGGGATTCGAACCCTCGGTAGGTTTGACCCTACGCCTGATTTCGAGTCAGGTACATTCGACCACTCTGCCATCTCTCCTAATTGAACAGCGATTATAGCTATGGGTCTATTAATTAATTTGGCATTAATTCGGTTTTAATACTGCAAGACCACCCAAGTAAGACTGTAGTGCTTTTGGAATAGCAATGCTGCCATCTGC
>JBJOJF010000115.1:0-2643 GCA_046046735.1 Pseudomonadota bacterium | reverse complement strand
CATATCCCAAAGCTTTTTGCTCGCCAATCCAGCGATCCTTACGCGGGGAATTCGGGCCGCAACCAGCGATGACCTTAAAGCCATCCTTGGCGAGACGCTGACAAATAGCAGTGACAATGCCACCCATACCACCAGTTACGTAAGCAATCTTTTGAGACATGTGTTCCCCTTTAAAAATTATTGTGCAGCTGCAGTTACTTTTTCTTTCACGTACTTACCAGGAGCAGCTTCTAGTTTTTTGTACTGTGCATTACCAAACGTTTTGCTAGCTTTAATCTTCTTGCCACCAAACTGTTCTAACCATTGAGCGTAATTGGGCCACCAACTACCTTTGATATCTTTAGCTGCAGCCAACCATTCATCTGCAGTTTTTGCTAACTTGTTATTTTCAAAATAATGGCGCTTATTCTTCGCGGGCGGATTAATTACCCCGGCGATATGTCCCGAAGCACCTAGAACAAAACGGTTCTTACCCTTAAGTAGGTGTGTTGATTCGTAGGCGGATTTCCAAGGAACAATGTGATCATCATGCGATGCATAAATGTAAGCTGGGACAGTAATCTTTCCAAGATCCACCTTCTCGCCACAAACGGTCAGCTTGCCTGGCTTAATGAGCTCATTCTGCAAATAGGTATGGCGTAAATACCAGCAGTACATTGGGCCCGGCAAATTAGTAGAGTCGCCATTCCAGTAAAGCAGATCGAATGGTGGTGGGGAGTTACCCTTCAAATAGTTTTCTACAACATAGTTCCACACCAAATCATTAGGACGCAAGAAGGAAAAAGTGTTGCCCAAATCCAGTCCAGACATCATTCCAAAATGACCGCCCTCACCTCCTATAGTGGATTCCCGTAACTTCACCATTCCCTCGTCGATGAAGACATCCAGGATGCCGGTATCGCTGAAATCAAGTAGCGTGGTTAATAAGGTTAGGCTGGCAACATAATCTTTTTTGCGCGCCGCCAAAACTGCTAAGGCAGTCGATGTCAAAGTGCCGCCCACACAAAATCCGAGGACGTTAATTTGATCCGTTCCGCCAATATCCTTAACAACTTCAATAGCCTTAATTACACCCTTACCTACGTAGTCATCCCAAGTAACTTGAGACATAGTGGCATCAGGATTTTTCCAGGAGACCAAAAATACAGTGTGGCCCTGCTCAACCATATAACGTACTACTGAGTTATCTGGCTGCAAATCCAAAATATAGTATTTGTTAATGCATGGGGGAACCATCAAATAAGGTCGCTCGAAAACGGTTTCTGTTAACGGCGTGTACTGAATGAGTTCAAATAATTCATTGCGGAATACGACCTGACCTTCAGTCGTCGCAATGTTTTTCCCTACCTCAAAAGCACTTTCATCTGTTTGCGAAACTTTTCCCTTTTTCAGATCCCCTAATAAATTAACAATTCCATTCTGGATTGACTGACCTTGAGTGCTAATAATGTTTTCAAGAACTTCAGGATTGGTGGCAATAAAATTTGAGGGGGATAAAGCATCAATCATTTGCTCTGTCGTGAACAAAATTTTGACCTTTGTTTTTTCATCAGCCTCTACTGCTTTTGCTAACTCGATTAAATGTTTTGAATTGAGCAAATAAGTTGCTGCAATCATTTTGCTCCATGAGGAGTGCCACGCCTTGCCAGAAAAGCGTCGGTCTTTAACTTCGATAGCCTCAGGATTAGTTGCGAGATGAGCTAGCTCGGTGAAATACTCTTTTTGAATTTCTGATAAACGCTCTGGTGGAATTAGCGCCATATGGTGAGGCGCCAAAGATGGCGCAGCACCGGTATTCATGCCTGCAAACATAATGATCTCTTAAAGTTATTAAGACCATTCTCCATCTATAAGGCTAGAAGGGTTATACGCACTAACCCTAGCCTCTAGGGCTAAGCTAGTAATAACCCCAAGATTATGCGTTGGGGGAAATCCAAATGAGAGTGGCAAATCTACCCGTTACGCCATCACGACGATAAGAAAAGAAATTGGTTCGATCAGTGTGGGTACAAAATCCACCACCCGCGATACTGTTAATCCCAGCTCGCTTTAAACGATCTTCTGCCAATAGATAAAGATTGGCTAGATATTTTCCCGGAGAATCCTTGATCGGCAAGAAGGCATTTGCAATCACCTCGGAGGGTGTTGATGAGAAAGCTTGAAGCACATCCTCACCCACTTCAAATGCTTTTGATCCAATAGCAGGCCCCATCCAAGCGCTGATATTGTTTGGACTTAAACCTGGTGTTAAGGCGCACATCTCCAGAATGGTTGTCTCCAGCACCCCAGAACTTAGACCGCGCCAGCCTGCATGAGCTGCGCCAACCACCTCTCCATTAGCGCTTGCAAATAAGACGGGCATGCAGTCCGCCGTCAGAATAGCCAAAACCTCATTGGGGATATTAGTAACTGCTGCATCAGCCTCGTAAGGATTGGTTGGATGCGTAAGGCGACTTACTGGAGTGCTCACAGCAGTGCCATGAACTTGCCTTAACCATAAGGGCTCAGCAGGAAGGCATTTCTTCAAAATGCTGCGATTCTCATGAACGTCCTCAGGCACATCTCCGGCATTTAGCCCCAGGTTTAACTCATTAAATGGCGGCTGACTAACCCCACCAAAACGCGTCGTGGTAAATGCCTTAA
>JBJOJF010000114.1:0-3120 GCA_046046735.1 Pseudomonadota bacterium | reverse complement strand
CAGTAACAATCTAAGTACTTAATCCCCTATTGCAGGGGCGTAAAAAAGGCGATCTATGGATCGCCTTTTTTTATCAACTCAAATATCTTTAAATACAGAGTTTATTTTCTTGATGGGCATTCTCACGGTTTAAGCCTGATGCCCATGTATTCGTAGGTAAACCTGTTTTTTCCATAATCAATTTTGCGCGCTTCGATACCTCTCTCCACTCTACGTCCAACTGAGGGCCTTTGAAAGCAATTGCAACCACGTTGCAGTCATGAGACTCTGGAAACAATAAAACCCGATTGTCAAAGGCTTCGCAGATATTGTTGAGATTGATATTAAAACTCTTATGGCGGGAGAATAAATTCACGGTTAATACGCCAGGAGATTTGAGAATGTCGTAACAGCCATTATAAAAATCCAATGAGCTTGCAGCTGGTCCATCACAAATAGCGTCATAGAGATCAACCTGCACTGCATCAAACTGGTTGCGATATTTTGCATTCTGTACAAATGCTTTTGCATCAATTTGCAAGGTCTCGAGCCTGCGATCATCATCTGGCGTGAAGAACATACTTCTGGCGGAAACGATTACCGCAGGATTAAGTTCGACTACAGTAGTCTTCACAGCTGAGCAGTAACGATGGGCAAACTTAGTTAAGGCACCAGTACCAAGACCGAGTTGCGCAATTCGCATTCCAGGCTTCGTCTCTAAAAAAAGAAGCCAAGCCATCATCTGCTGGTTGTATTCCAAATAAATCTCATCTGGGTCGCGGATGCGCATAGCGCCTTGAATGAGTTCGCTGCCAAAATGCAAATACCGAACTCCACCACTCTCAGAAAAAGTTACCGGCTCCATCGACATAGCCAAGTCAGTCATTAGCTTACTTGGCCCAGGCTCGTGCATTACGGAATAAACGCATCCATGGGCTTGCACCATCTGGAGTATCCAACCACTCTGGGGGACACCAGCTCATTTGCACAGCGCGGAATACGCGCTCTGGATGGGGCATCATGACCGTAAAGCGACCGTCTAAGGTAGTAACGCCAGTGAGACCATTAGGCGATCCATTGGGATTCATCGGATATACCTCGGTAGGATTACCTTGGTGATCAACAAAGCGCATTGCAGCTAAACCCTGCTTCTGAATGGCCTCAAGATTACCTTGCTGACTAAAGTTTGCAAATCCCTCACCATGCGCAATAGCAATTGGTAGCTGGCTACCAGCCATTCCCTGGGTGAAAATTGACGGAGATGGCATTACTTCAGCCATGACTAAGCGTGCTTCATATTGCTCGGATTGATTGCGAGTAAATTTAGGCCAATTCTCAGCACCAGGAATAATTCCAGAGAGATTGCTCATCATTTGGCAACCATTACAAACGCCTAAAGCAAAACTGTCTTGGCGACTGAAGAATGAGGAAAATTGATCGCGCAACTGGGCGTTAAAGAGAATAGTTTTTGCCCACCCCTCGCCTGCTCCCAAGACATCACCGTAACTAAAGCCACCGCAGGCAATTAAGCCACGGAAGTCCACTAATTTTGCATTACCAGAAATGAGGTCAGACATATGAACGTCATAACTGTCGAAGCCTGCCCAGTTCATAGCGTAAGCCATTTCCACATGGGAATTTACGCCTTGCTCGCGGAGGATTGCAACCTTCGGTTTTGCATTCAGATTGATAAACGGTGCTGCAATATCTTCAGCGATATTAAAAGTTAGCTTCGGTGACATGCCAGGATCGGCAATATTCTCAAGCAAAGCGAACTCGCTGTCTGCGCAGTCAGGATTGTCGCGGAGTCTTGCAATTTGATAGCTGGTATTTGCCCACATCTTTTGCAAGACTTCACGTGGTTCAGCGAAGATACTCTTCGCGTCACGCCAGATCTCGATACGCCCATTGGTATTGGGTTTGGCGATGACGTGGCTATAGGCGCTTAGACCAAGCTTACGCAAAGTTGCAAAAACCGCTTCACGATCTTCCTTGCGAATCTGAATAACTGCACCCAACTCTTCATTAAAAAGTGCGCGCAAGGTTTGCTCATGACGCAGGCCGGAAACTTGTTGCGCCCAATTTTTTGCATCGCCCCAGTCAGCCTCTTGCCCAACCTCTACAGCAATCATGTCGACATTAATTGAAATGCCGCAATGGGAAGCAAAAGCCATCTCAGTAATACAAGCAAATAAACCGCCATCGGAACGGTCATGATAGGCCAATAACTTATCTTCCTTACGAAGCTCAATGATGGCATTTGCTAAGGATTTGAGATCTTCTGGATGATCAACATTTGGTGCAGATTTGCCAGACTGGTTTAACACCTGAGCCAAAATACTGCCCGCCATGCGGTTCTTACCGCGACCTAAATCAACCAGGATGAGCTCCGTCTCGAGCGGTGCGCCAGAAGAATCCTTTAGCTTAAGCTCCGGAGTTGTAGTCTTGCGAACATCCTGAACAGAAGAAAAGGCGGAAATAATTAATGAAACTGGCGACACTACTTTCTTTGACTCATTACCATCCTGCCATGCAGTTGCCATGGACAAGGAGTCTTTACCTACTGGTATAGATATACCTAGAGCTGGACACAAATCCATACCAATTGCTTTGACTGAGTCATATAGCTTGGCATCTTCGCCGGGAGCGCCGCAAGCTGCCATCCAATTTGCGGATAACTTCACATCCTCAAGACGGCGAATATCTGCAGATAATAAATTGGTTATGGCCTCACCAACAGCCATCTTGGCTGCTGCAGGTGCATCAATAACGGCTAAGGGAGTGCGCTCTCCCATGCTCATAGCTTCGCCACGGTAGCCCTTGTAATCCATAATGGTGACGGCACAGTCTGCAACTGGCACTTGCCATGGACCAACAAATGGGTCGCGTGCATTCAAACCACCCACCGTGCGATCGCCAATCGTAATTAAGAATGATTTGCTAGCAACGGTAGGCTGCTGCAGAACCCAAGCAACGCATTGAGCTAAATCGGCGTCTGTAACATCAAGCTCATCAAAATGCTGCGGCACTCGCTTAACATCACGATGCATTTTTGGTGGCTTACCAAGCAACACTTCCATTGGCATATCAATCGGCAATGCAGCATCAGTGCCAGCAACTTGCTTGGAGTCACTTAATTGC
>JBJOJF010000113.1:0-2532 GCA_046046735.1 Pseudomonadota bacterium | reverse complement strand
ATTTAAAACTATCCTCTAAGAATGCTCCAGATTTCTTAACAACGGAATCAATTGAAACTAAAGATTCAAGCAACTCTCTCATGCGATTTAATGGGACAGCATTTGGGCCATCCGACAGAGCTTTAGCTGGATCAGGGTGCGTCTCCATAAACAAGCCGCTAATACCAACAGCAACAGCAGCACGAGCAAGAACGGGAACAAACTCTCGCTGGCCACCGCTAGCGTTACCCTGTCCACCTGGAAGTTGAACGGAATGGGTTGCATCAAAAACAACTGGTGCATTTGCCTCACGCATAATTGCCAAGCTTCTCATATCAGAAACCAGATTGTTGTAACCAAATGACGCTCCACGTTCACACACCATGAATTGGTCTTGCAAGTTTTTCTCTGCAGCAGCCGCGCGAGCCTTCTCAATGACATTAAGCATTTCATGAGGAGACAAAAATTGACCCTTCTTAAAATTGACTGGTTTACCGCTTTGAGCACAAGCACGAATAAAGTCTGTTTGCCTACATAAAAAAGCTGGGGTTTGCAAAACATCCACCACCTTAGATACGGGCTCAATTTCGCTTATGTCGTGGATATCAGTTAATACAGGAACCCCAATCTCGCGTTTTACCCGAGCCAAGATTTCTAAACCCTTCTCCATGCCCAAGCCACGGAAAGAAGCTCCCGAGGATCGATTGGCTTTATCAAAAGAAGATTTATAAATAAAGGGCACACCCAAGGAAGATGTCATCTCCTTGAGCGCACCAGCAATATCGAGGGCGGACTGCTCTGATTCGATAACACAAGGACCTGCTATCAAGAAGAAGCGGTGCTTGAGACCAACGTCAAAACCACATAACTTAAATGAACTCATCAAATCTCCTTAGGCGGCCTGTGCTGCGCTAGCTTCTTGATGGATTAAGGAGGCTTTAACGAAAGCCGAGAACAATGGATGTCCATCGCGTGGAGTTGACGTGAATTCCGGGTGAAATTGAACACCAAAGAACCAAGGATGCATTGCCTTGGGCAACTCCATCATTTCTGGTAATGATTCATTAGGAGTTCGGGCAGAAATAATCAGACCAGCTTTTTCCAAGCGAGGAACATAAGCGTTATTCACTTCATAACGATGGCGGTGGCGCTCGTTTACCTCTGGCCCGTAAATCTCATGAGCTAAAGTGCCAGCCTTTACCGGGCAACGCTGTGAGCCAAGGCGCATAGTACCCCCGAGGTCGGATTCATTATTGCGCTTCTCTACACGACCTTCACGATCAACCCATTCAGTAATTAAGGCCACTACCGGGTGCTCAGTATCGGGATTAAATTCAGTGCTGTTTGCTTGAGAAATGTTTGCAACATGTCGAGCAAACTCGATGACAGCTAGCTGCATACCCAAGCAAATACCTAAGTAAGGAATGTTATTTTCACGGGCATATCGAATCGCCGCAATCTTTCCTTCGGTACCGCGCTTACCAAAGCCACCCGGAACAAGGATGGCATCTAAATTCTTAAGGCAATCAATACCGTCTTTTTCAATTACCTCAGAATCAATGTAATTGATATTTACGCGCGTATGGTTGTGAATACCTGCGTGTCGCAAAGCCTCAATTAAGGATTTATATGACTCTGTTAACTCAACATATTTACCCACCATGCCGATGGTGACTTCATGTTGTGGATTGGCTAATTCGTATACTAAATTTGCCCAGACCGATAAATTGGCCGGCTTAGCTTCAATCTGCAGTTCGCGACAAATTAATTCGTCCATTCCCTGTGCATGGAGCATTTCAGGGATCTTATAGATCGTATCAACATCCCAAACTGAAATAACAGCTTCTTCACGAACATTTGAGAACAAAGAAATTTTTGAACGCTCATCCTCTGGAATAGGACGGTCTGCACGGCACAATAAAACGGTTGGCATGATGCCAATTTCGCGTAGCTTTTGAACTGAGTGCTGAGTGGGCTTTGTCTTCAACTCTCCTGCACTACTAATGTACGGAACCAGTGTGAGATGCACAAACGCACAACTATGTTTCGGCAGACGAATACTCATCTGGCGTGCAGCCTCAAGAAATGGCAGTGACTCAATATCACCAACCGTTCCCCCGATTTCACAAATTGCAATATCAGCTTGTCCATCGTGACTTGCTTTGGCGCCACGCTCAACAAAAGCCTGAATCTCATTAGTAATGTGCGGAATAACTTGCACAGTTTTACCGAGATATTCACCACGACGCTCTTTGCTAATCACGGATTCATAAATCTGACCGGTAGTGAAGTTATTACTTTTGCGCATCTTGGCAGATACAAAACGCTCGTAATGGCCAAGATCGAGATCGGTTTCTGCACCATCCTCAGTTACAAAGACTTCACCATGTTGAAGCGGGCTCATCGTCCCTGGGTCAACGTTAATGTAGGGATCTAATTTTAGGAGGGTGACTTTCAGGCCGCGGGATTCGAGAATCGCGGCAAGCGAGGCAGCTGCGATTCCTTTCCCTAAAGAAGAAACCACACCACCAGTGACAAAAACGTATTTGGTCA
>JBJOJF010000112.1:0-6878 GCA_046046735.1 Pseudomonadota bacterium | reverse complement strand
AGTTCAGTCATTCCTCGCAATGTGTCCTTTAAAGAGCTATTTCGACTTCAAGGTGAATTAGTCAAGCTCCAGGATTGGGTTGTAGAAAATAAACTCAAAGTAGCCGTTTTATTTGAAGGTCGGGATTCAGCTGGTAAGGGCGGCGCTATTAAACGCATCACCCAAAGACTCAATCCCCGTGTTTGTAAAGTGGTTGCGCTGAATGCTCCTAGTGAGCGAGAGAAAACGCAGTGGTACTTTCAGCGTTATGTCTCAAACTTACCTGCTGGCGGCGAAATCGTTTTATTTGATCGCAGCTGGTACAACCGAGCCGGTGTTGAGAAGGTGATGGGCTTCTGTACCGATGCAGAATACGAAGAATTCTTGCGAACAGTTCCAGAATTTGAGCGCATGATTATTCGCTCTGGAATTATTCTCATTAAGTATTGGTTCTCCATCTCTGACGATGAGCAGTACAACCGTTTTATGATGCGTATTCATGACCCTTTAAAGCAATGGAAGCTAAGCCCAATGGATCTTGATGCGCGGCGTCATTGGGAGGCCTATACCAAAGCAAAAGAGACGATGCTAGAGCGTACGAATATCCCGGAGGCTCCCTGGTGGGTTGTGGCTGCTAATGATAAAAAAAAGGCTCGTCTGAACTGCATTTCTCATCTCTTAAATCAGATTCCCTATAAAGAAATTGACCATCCAGAGATTACGCTGCCTAAGCGCGTTCACAATCCAGACTACCTTCGAGGCCCTGTACCGAAAAGCATGTATGTGCCAGAGATCTATTAACTAAAAAGTCCCCCGCAAGCCAATCATGACGCTTCTACCAGGCTGTGGAGCGTAAAGGCGAACGGCCATCGGGGTGGTGGCATATCGGATCTGATCGTTTAGCAAGTTCTTTAGATTCATATACACAGTCCAATTCACATCTTTTATCTTCTCTGTATAAGAGATGCCAGCATTTAATAAGTTATAACTAGGTGCAGGTCCTTGCTCCCATGTTGCCAGTCTATTTTGTTGGTAGCTGTAGATATATGTGGCGTTAGTAAGCCAGCCATTACGTTGGTGGGCAATTTCTGCGCCTAAACGTGGTGCTGGTTGCAGCGGTAGATTGCCACCTGCATCAAAAGATCCTTGTGATGCATCACCAAAAATACGACCACCAATGCCATGCTGTCGCCAGTTATAAGTAAGCTCGCCTTCAACGCCTTTAATGGTTGCTGCTGCTTGCTGGGCGGTGACAACACTAAATCCATCACCTTCTTGGCCGCCATTGTTGATAGCGGAGCCGGTGTAATAACCATAGATGTAGTTATTAAAACGATTGGCATAGACGCTTGCCTTGGCTCGCATTAAACCACTTGTTTTTTGAACATTGAACTCCAGATTATGAGAGGTCTCTTTATTCAGATTGGGGTTGCCAATATCAAACGTAGCGGTGGATTCATGTGCGCCATAAGAGTACAGCTCTTGTGCGCTTGGTGCACGTTGCGAAACGGTATACGCAATCCCCGCACCATGGCCTTGCATGAAATTCCATAAGCCGCCAGCAGAGTAGCTCATCAAATTGAAGCTACGATTTTGTAATGTAATGCTTGGAGTAACGCCTGATGGATCAATCGTATCTTGAGGCTCTAACTCGGTCCCTAGATTCGGTTTCTGCGCTACGTTGTTGTACCGTAAGCCTAGATTTCCTTGTAAAGCATTCCATTTGCCTTCTTCAATCCAAAAGAGTGCGTTCGAGTTCGTTTTGGTTGGGGGAACAATGGCATAGCTACCAGAGCCGACCTCAGTAGCATTGAGCGAAGCCGCTGTTACTTGGGCGCCAAAGGTGCCTTTCCAGCCGGCTATCGGGTTGTGAGCAAGCTCAAAACGGGCTTCATTGGCGATATTCTTCCATAGTGCTGCAGCCTCTCCTACGTTATTGAACTCAGTGTGGTTGTAGTTAGAGTTTGCTGCGCTAAATTTAAAGGATGAGAATCCCGTAAAAGGATCGCGTGTTTGGTGTTGTAAGTCGTAACGGTTTTGCGATTGGTTAATGGAACCGCCTTCAGGAGTTGGAATACCATAGTTATTATTTAGGCGTTCCACTGACACACCGGTGTAACCATTTTGTCCAACATAAGAAACACCAACGCCTAAATTGTTTTGATTACTAAAGGTATTGGGCAGTTTGCCTGTGTAATTAGTCGCATCAACTCCATCTGGTGGAACCGTCCATCCGCCGGGCGATTGGATGGAGCCTCCTGGAATGGTGTAGTTATTGGCATTATTAATGGCTGTATCGACGTGCACCGCCACAGAACCAAATGCGCCATCAACCTCTACTGATCCAGCTCTACCATTATTTACAGTTTCATAGCTTGTATTAATGGCGCCTGTTGGACGGTCTGGCAGGTTCGTTAAGATGCGATCGTTTACAACGTTTACAAGACCACCGCTCGAACCTGAGCCATAGAGTAGGGCAGCAGCGCCACGCAAAATTTCCACTTGACGGGCATTTTGCATATTGTTTCCAACAGCGTGATCTTGAGAAATGTTAGATACGTCGCCTACCGATAAACCATTTTGCAAGATCTGCACTCGAGCGCCCTCAAGACCACGAATTACAGGGCGTGAAGATCCTGCGCCATAGCCAGTTGCCGAAACACCTAATTCATTGGCAAGAGTCGCCCCCAGCGTGCTGCCTAATTTGTTGAGTAATTCATCGCCTTGCAAAATTTTGGTCGGGGTCAAAATACTCTGCGTTGCTTCTTGAGATCCGGTGGCGGTAATTTCTAAAGAGGGCTGAGACTGGGAATAAGCCGTGGAGCTAATCAGTCCAGTAATGACAACATAGAAAAGCTTTCGCTTAGCGAATGGTTTATGAGTTTGATACACGGTGCTTCCTTCATTCAAATGTGCGCCTTTCTACAAGAAAAGCGCAATAAATCAGATCACCAAACAGCAAGGTTTGGTTAATAAGGTGATTTACAGAATGAAAGCGGGTGGAGCTCTAGATTGATAAAGCCCAACATGAAGCCGAGCTGGCGGTGAGTTGCTAAATCCTTCGAGCGACTCAGAGCTGGAATGAATGACGCCAAAAGTACTGCTGTCGGAGGCAATAAAACCCGCAAGGCTTAACGCATCTAATAGATGGCAATTAGCACTGCTGTGGCCAAGTGAGGGCTCTTGGTCTGCACAGCTGAGTTCTATTGATTGATGATGAATTCCGGAGTGGGCAATGCCGTGGGCAAAGCCAATCCAGTGGGTGCCTAATAAGCTTGTAAGCAAAATAATCAGGGCAATCCAGCCCCGGTATTGCTTGTTCAGTTTGCTTAAAAATAAGGCTCTCATGGCCGTAATCTTACAGGATTTGCCCCTCTGGACCATCTCAGTGTAGAATATCGGTTCCGTCGGAGTGTAGCGCAGCCTGGTAGCGCACCTGCTTTGGGAGCAGGGGGTCCAAGGTTCGAATCCTTGTACTCCGACCACCATCTCTTCTGTATTACGTTTTCAGTCCCAGTACATACTGCCTATAGCTCAGCTGGATAGAGCAACGCCCTTCTAAGGCGTAGGTCGCACGTTCGAATCGTGCTGGGCAGGCCAAATTTCCTTATCTTCTTTTTATCCTCTCCACTCAACTTTCTGAGTCACTGGATAATTAGCTCATGCTACCAATTTTGTATTCTTACCGAAGATGTCCGTATGCCATGCGTGCTCGTATGGCATTGAAGTACTCGGGAATTGAGTATGAGCACAGAGAAATTGAGTTGCGCAATAAGCCGCGCTCCATGTTGCTTGCATCACCCAAGGGGACTGTTCCAGTGCTGTGCGTTGATGGGCTAGTTTTGGATCAAAGCCTGGACATCATTCATTGGGCTTTGAGTGCATCGGATCCCGATAATTGGTTGGCAGTCGATGCGCAAATTGCCCAAGCTTGGATCAATAAAAATGATGGACCATTTAAGTTACTCCTTGATCAATACAAGTATCCAAATAGATATCCAAACCTCAGCCCAGAAAATGTTCTGAACGATGCAATTCAGCTCATGTTAAAACCCATGGAGGATGCTCTTGTCTCCAATCATTATCTAATGGGCAGTAAGCAGACAATGGTGGATATCGCCATTTTTCCTTTTATTAGACAATTCTCAATGGTCAACCCAGAGCGCTTTAATGGTTTACCTTTTCCGGCACTTAAAAAATGGTTAGAGCATCATCTGCAATCAGAGCTTTTTGGCGTCGTGATGAACAAGTATCCAACTTGGGTTGAGTAACTCCTCAGTGGTGCGTCAACCCAAGTCTGCTTGGTAAATCAAATGCCCATTTCTTTAAATACTTCCTTTGCTACCCGAAAGCTATCGATGGCTGCAGGAACACCGCAGTAAATCGCAGTCTGTAAAAAAATTTCCTGTATATCTTCTTTACTTAGTCCATTGTTAATAGCCCCTTTAACGTGGAGCTTTAATTCATGCGGACGATTGAGGGCGGTGATCATAGACAGGTTGATGATGCTGCGCGTGCGGCGATCTAGGCCTGGGCGATTCCAAATTTCATTCCAACAATATTCAGTAACTAATTCTTGCAATGGCATATTGAACGCATCTGCGTTCTTAATGGAGCTGTCAACATACTCCGCACCCAAAACCTCGCGTCGTGTTTTTAAGCCCTTTTCAAATGCTTCTTTATTCATTTCTATCTCCTAATGTGTTGTCTAAAAGTGGTTGATAGCAATATATTGCCACTATTAAGCTCAGGCTGTTTAGCCTAGAATCATTCCATGACTCCTAAAAAATTACTGCGAATTTCCGCCTTAGTGACCATGTTTGTCCTGATGTCAGGCTGCACGGCAGACAAATTGCAAGCAAGGCTTCAGGCTGATCCCCAATGCAAATCAACTACGAACCCTAAGACTGGGGCTCTAATGCCTTGCCCTGGTAGCGATAAAGAGTTTTATCAATTTGTATCGCTCTCGAATGTACAGACAGTAAAACCCACGGGAGAGTCTATTGTTGCAGCGCCACGTGTGGGTGCAGTGGATCGTCGAAACGTCAGTGCTGCACCATCAGAGTGCAAGCCTCAATTGCATCAAAAATCGGGGGCTCTAATGCCTTGCCCGGCGCCCTAAGTTCTAAGGGTATGATGTATAAAACTAGCTCAAGAGCTAATCCTTAAACCATCAATTCAATTTGGGATCCCAATGAAAAAAATAGGAATGCTCGTCGCTGCTATTTCTACAGCAGCCTTATTGTCAGCTTGTAGCAATGCCACAAAGTTATCTAGTCAGCCAATGCCTAAATCTGGATTCTTACCAAACTATTCTGTATTAGTTCCTATAGCTACAAGTGAGTCTGATACACGTATTTGGAGATATCGAAAGGCAGGCATTAATCCAGGGACATACACTGCAGTCATTTTGGATCCTATTTATTTAAATCAAAATGCGACTAAAGAGATTTCAGTAGAAGCAATTACGCAGGCAAAAATTGCTTTGCAAGATTCCATGGTCAATGCCGTGCTTAATCGTGGTGGTATCCAAATTGTTACCCAGCCTGGGCCAGGTGTTGCGCGTATCTCCGTTGGCATTACTGGAGCGGAAAGCTCAACCGATAGTTTGCAACCATGGAATTTCACACCAATTGGTTTGGCATTAAACGCCGCTGCTTATGCTGGCGGGGTGAACTCTAAAACTCCTGCAATGCTGGTAGAGAGCAAGATTACTGATAGCCAATCAAAAGAGGTGATCGGTGAGGGCTTGGTAACTGTTCAAGGAGAATCCTTTAGGACTGGTGGCGCCTCAGTTGAGTCATTTGTTGGGATGGCTAAGAAGGTTGTTCGTGTTGCGTTGGAAACTTCTGCCGATCCAAGAGCAACCGCTTCTAGATAAGATGCATTTATGGACTTACTTAATAAAACACTATTTCTTTTGGGGGCTTCGGCATTTTTGTTAATGCCGCTGTCTTCAAAAGCAGATGATGCCTCTAAAAATAAAGAAATTGCCCAGCGATTTGCTAAATGCGACATCAATAAAGATGGTAAGTTAACTGCACATGAGGCAAAAGGGTGCATGCCTCGTGTTTACAGTCACTTTAGTTACATTGATTCTGAGGGTAGGGGTTACGTAACTCTTGCCCAAATACAGGCAATTGCAGATAGGTAATTATCTAGAAAGCTTTGGAAGCTTCTTGGAGTCTGCTGACCAAGTTAAGACAATTTGAGGATCAACTTTTAGGATCTTTTTATCCTTATCTGGATAGTCAACTCTGCTCAGTAAGTCGCGGATGAGATTGAGGTGCGCAAGCTTCTTATCATTAGCGCAAACGACTGTCCACGGTGCATCAGAAGTATTGGTCTTTTTAAGCATTTGATCGCGCGCCTGTGAATATGCATCCCATTTCTTTTGCGCTTGTTGGTCAATAGGGCTGATCTTCCATTGTTTTAATGGATCCTTTGCTCTGTCGGCCAGACGCACAGCTTGCTCCTCTTTTGAGATATCTAGGTAGTACTTGATTAACTGGATATTTGATCTCACTAGCAGGGACTCAAAATCATTGACCGTTGCCATAAACTGCTTGTATTGCTCGTCACTGCAAAAGCCCATCACTGTTTCAACACCAGCTCGGTTGTACCAGCTGCGGTTAAATAAAACGCACTCACCGGCTGTAGGTAGCTCAGTAACGTATCTTTGAAAATACCATTCACCCTCTTCACGGGGCGAAGGTTTATTTAAAGCAACCACCCGAGTATCCCGAGGACTTAAATGCTCGGTAATACATTTAATGGTGCCATCTTTACCCGCGGTATCTCTGCCTTCCAGGATAACTAGTAAACGATATCCCTTGCTAATAATTTGGCGCTGTAATTTAACTAGCTCAATTTGCAGAGAGTGCAGCTCTGCCTCGTAA
>JBJOJF010000111.1:0-3101 GCA_046046735.1 Pseudomonadota bacterium | reverse complement strand
CATCGGACGGCTGTTTGATAGAAGCCATATTGATTTTCTGAATCTTGTCGCGCATCTTTTCGCCCTGCTTGCTATTAGCGAATACAGGGTCTGAACAGAACTTTTGCGTTTCGTCTTGCTGAATACGATCCAATCCTGCAATGCCCTCTGCCCTAAAGCTATCAGTCATCATCTTATTGAACTTTGGATCATTCTTTTGTTGAGCCACCGCTACGTTTTGCAGCAAGCTAGAAGCAACAATAAATCCAGCAATAGTTAAGAGCTTTTTGATATTTTTATTTTTCATGATCTATGTCTCTTGTCTCTTAACGCTTTAATCCAGGAGTTTCAACTGTTCCGCCGTTGGCAGTCTTTGCCATATACATAGACAAAGCAATCGTTACATCTGAACCATAAATTGGGAATGGGAAACGCTGCTGACGATAGCAATCGTTCAAGCGCTGTTGCATAGTCCAGAACTGACCGCTAGAAACACGATACGCTGGCCAGTAACCCCAACCCATAGCGGCGCCTTTTTGCTCCGTTAAGTTAGGCAAATCTTGCAAACGAATACGTTTACCGTTTTCAGCATGGCAAGATGCACATGAGAAATCCATTGGACCACCCTGGAAGAAGAATGCGCGCTTACCGAGCTCATACATTTCTTTTTCTTTTGGATGATTCGTGCTCACCTTAATTTTGTCGCCTTTAGATGCAGTGACTACATAAGCAACAATCGCTTCCATATCCTTCTTAGGACCCTTTTGGAAAGGAGCATCAATCATTTCTTGTGGATCACGACCTTGAAGGACTTGCATACAAGTCATCAAACGTGATTCGAGATCTTGCACCTTGTTTGTATCTTTAAAGTAGCGCGGCAATTGTGCTGCTGCGCCCTTTACAACACCAGCCCCAAGACCTAAATCACACTTCTCAAGAGTAGCGTTTTTAGGGCCCGCAGGTTTTTTCCATAAATCTTCACCGGCTGCCTCATAGAGCTCCGAAGGGTTGCCATCAGCAATCATCTCGCGATATTTAGCGATATCGTCTGTTGCACTTTTTTGCGCAGAGACTGAGGATGACACTGCTAATAAGGTAGCCAACAATCCAGAGGCCAGCCCTAAAGTTAATTTACGCTGCATTTGCAACCCTTTCAAAACTCAGGTGATAGTAAAAATCTATGGAGACGAGCAATTAAGAAGCGGTTGCTTCGTCGGTGCGCTTGTCACCCTTGCTATCTACCCAGCTCACAACAATCTTGTCGCCCTTAGCGCCCTTGTATTTGAAGTTCAAGAATGGATCCTTAGAAACTGCTGGACCAAATTGACCATTCAATACATCTTTGCCATTTGCTTTGACATTAATTGTGCTGATAAACCATGCTGGAATTGTTTTACCGGAAGCGTCTTTACGCTGACCAGATTCCATGTCGTGTTTCATCAAAATTTTTACATCCACAATTCCACCGTTCTCAGCAGCTCTAACGCGCATTGGATCAGCCATGTTTTCCTCTTGTAATCTAGTAATTAATTAATGGTATTCAGATAAATTGGGGGTGATTAACCGCCGCAACCACCCAAAGTAACTTTCACTTCCTTAACAGACATGCTCCATTTGCCATCGGCTTTTACCAAGGCATAAACGTTGGAGGTCTGACCCATCTTGATACGTGTAGTAACAAATGGCTCAGTGCCAGCAGGAATGAAGAATTGAGCAGCCAAGGCGCTTGGGTTTTTCTCAACCAAGATGGCCATTTGCTCTGCTTTAAGAGTAGTTGTAATGCCAACCGGCACAACTGCACCATTTTCTGCGATGTCAGGGGCATTCAAAGTGACTGCGCCAGACTTATCTGGACTACCTGCACCCAAGATTTTGAATACATCATCAAGGCTCTTGCCTTCAAAAGCGGCTTTATTCCACTCTTGGGCTTGGGCTACGCTAATAAGACCCGCAGAAGCCATCAAGCCGAAAACGGCTGAATATTTCAATAAACTGCGTCGCTGCTGATTCATAAAAACTCCTTTATTAATCTCTTACTGTGAATATATTATCTGCTTTCTAATAAACCATACTGGTAATTACTTAAGCACCCCTTATTTGCCTCCTGATAGCACCCATTCCACTAGCGCCTTGCGATCAGCATCCGATAACTGCGCCTGTGGTGGCATCGGAATTGAACCCCAAACTCCAGCCCCGCCGTTCTTGACCTTGGCCATCAATTTATCTACAGCACCGCTTTGATCTTTATATTTGGCAGCAATGTCCGCTATCGAAGGTCCAACCAGCTTAGCGTTAGGAGCATGACAGGCAGAGCAATTCTCATTTTTAAATAAAGCTGCCGCTCCCTTAGGTGCACTGGAGTGGGTATCCTTAGCATGCGCTAAACCTTCTCCCGCTGCACCAGGTAGCTTTGCAATTGGTGGCTTTGTCGTATCAGCACCACGATACGGGCCATACATACGATTTTGATCTGCGATATTGCCATGAGCATCACGCGCAAAATCAGGCAAAGTAGAACCGATTTGAACAAACGCTACGCAATTATTCATGCAAGCAGAACCATTGACATCAGGTTTGTCTTTTACATTCCAGAAGCCATGCTTTCTTGTCATGCCGTTACGGTTAGGCATTTTTGCTTGAACTTCAGCAATATTAGTATTGCTGAGAACGAAATCATCTGGAACCACTTCGCCAATGCTCAAGATGAAAGCAACTAAAGCATAAGTATCGTCTGGAGTTAAGGACCTTGGTGCATTCCATGGCATTGCACGATAGATGTAATCCCACAAAGTAGAAACAGTAGGAACCTTCATTAGAGTAGTTCGCTGTGGCTGCTTCATATCCGCAAGAGAGGCTACTCTTCCAGTCTTGACATCATCCTTGGTCGTGCCGCCAGTAATCGGTGTAAAGATCTCATTTGATTCACCAAAAATACCGTGGCAACTAGCGCACTTGGCCTCCCAAATTGTCTGTCCTTGTTCAACTGAACCAGATCCTTTTGGCAATCCTTTGAAATCAGGACGCACGTCAATATCCCATGCCGCTACTTCAGCGGGAGTGGCATTGCGACCTACTCCAGGAAATTTAGCAGAACCCTGCGTTCCTTGCGCATAGGCAAGATT